>NZ_VMMZ01000087.1:0-22840 GCF_013277475.1 Streptococcus sp. k-628 | reverse complement strand
TAACAGCAGCAGCGACAACCACAGCGAAAAACAAACTAACAGCAGACAAAGCTAAGTTAGATGAAGTGGTAAATACAGATGGTAAGACACCAGAAAGTATTCAAGCTTACGAAGCTGCTAAGCAAGCAGCAGAAGCCGAAGTTACAGCAGCGAAGCAAGCAGCAGCAGATGCATTAGCTAAAGGTGACGATGCGACAGCAGCTGAAGTTCAAGCAGCGCAAGAAAAAGTGACCGCAGCTCAAGGTAAGTTAGACAAAGCGAAAGAGAAGTTAGTCGATAAAGCAGACAAGACAGCTCTAACGCAAGCGAATAATGCCTTAGGAAGCGAAATCACAAGTGCACCAGACACAGCTGACAAGCCAGCAAGCAAAGTGACTGCATATGAGCAAGCTAAGCAAGCAGCAGAAGCAGCGAAGCAAGCAGCGGAAGCTGTAATAGCGAACGACAATGCGACACCAGAAGCTGTTCAAGCAGAGATTACGAAAGTAAACAATGCCAAAGCAGCCTTGAAAGATGCGGAAGATGCGGTAACAGCAGCAGCGACAACCACAGCGAAAAACAAACTAACAGCAGACAAAGCTAAGTTAGATGAAGTGGTAAATACAGATGGTAAGACACCAGAAAGTATTGAAGCTTATAATAACGCTAAGGCAGAAGCAGAAGCCGAAGTTACAGCAGCGAAGCAAGCAGCAGCAGATGCATTAGCTAAAGGTGACGATGCGACAGCAGCTGAAGTACAAGCAGCGCAAGAAAAAGTGACCGCAGCTCAAGGTAAGTTAGACAAAGCGAAAGAGAAGTTAGTCGATAAAGCAGACAAGACAGCTCTTACGAATGCGAAAGACGCTTTGAAAGCAGATGTTGACCAAGTTGTCGATACAGCAGGTAAGACAGAAGCAAGTAAACAAGCGTTCGAAACAGCTAAGACACAAGCTGAAGACGCCTTGAAGAAAGCTGAAGCTGTGATTGCCAACGCGAACGCAACGGAAAAAGACGTAGCGGATGCGAAAACGAAAGTAGACGCAGCTAAGAAAGAACTTGATGACGCCAAAGCTGGCTTGCAAGATAAACCAACTCCTGTACCAAGTAATGATGGCAACACTAACAACGGTGCTAATACCGACAATAGTAGTAACAGCAATACTAGTGGCGACACTAATAACAGTGCTAACACGAACAACGGCGGTACTACCACCCCTGCTGACAGCAATAGCAACAGTGTGATACCAGATAACAGTGCCAATACTCCAGCTCCTGGTGTGACGACCGATGATAGTAGTAACACCACCCCTGTTACTCCGTCATCTACTGTTGGACAGGCTCAAGCAAGCACTCCAGCTCAAGAAACACCAGTTTCTACAAACACTCCAAACAATTCAGGCGATACAGCAACTCCTAGCGAGACTCGTCCTGTTGACAAGTCTGAACTTGCTCGATTGGTTGAAGAACTGGAAACTCGTTTGAAAGACTTGGATGGTATTGATCAATCTGTCATCGACGCTGCGAAGGTTATTCTCGGAGAGGGTCAAGAAGCCCTTAGAAATGCTGACTTGACAGAGGCAGGCTTGAAAGAGATGACTGCTAAGGTCAAAGAAGCCCTCGAATCCTTGAAAGGCAAGCAAGCGACTAAGGATGAAGAAGAAACGAAAGAAACAAGGAAAGAGCAAGGTCATCTTCCATATGGTACGATGATTGGCAGCCTACTTGCCCTTCTTGGTCTCCTTCTCTTCCTCATCGCTCGTCGCAAGAAAGAGTCAGAACTCAAGAAATTGACCAAGGAATTGACTAAGGTTCTGCAAGAAAGCGACCTTACAAGTGTAGATGCGAAAGTCCTCGACCAAGCACGAGAAGCTCTCGCTCAAGCAGTTACCTTCCTAGCTAATGAGAAAGAGTCTGACCACACAGAAGATGAGTTGATTGAGAAACTCAAAGCTATTCTTGCTCAGTTAAGATAAGCGACATTTTGAAATGGAGCAAACTTACCATAGAAGCTAATACATAGCTGGATAGCGTTATCTTCTAGTACAAGTAGAAGGCTTTGATGGTAGAGTAAGATAAAGAAGAAACACGAGACAAGTAAGATAGTTCATAAAATGGAACTGAAAATTGCTGGTGTGGACTCTTGAAGGAAGTAATGGATAGAAAGAAGTTGAAAAGCGTCTTTCTATCCATCTTTCTTTAGGAGTGTATGTAAGCGCTTCGAAAATAGAAGGGGTAATGGAATGGGAAAACATGAAAGCAGAAAAAATAAACCTATTTTATTAGTAGGGAATGGTATCAATAGATTATTTGCGAGCGAGCCAGAAAATGATGATTTCTTTAATGTCGACAAGTTTAGAGGTGAAAAAGAGGCGGAGAAACGTTCATTACATGCTGAGATAAGCGATTCTTTAAGTTTTCCGATGAGGATTTCAGTAAACTATGAGGGGAAAGAAGAAACTGTCACAGAGGAACTAACTGATTTTTTGAAGGATAAGATGACAATTTCAAAAAGAAAGAAAGAGTTTCTTGAGGACTTATTAACGTTAGAAGTAGAGAATATTTTGACGACGAATTACAGCTTTGAATTTGAAAAAACAATCTGTACTAATCCATCTATTGGAAAAATCTTAAATCTATATGGATATGGGAAGGAGGGTGAAATCAGTAAAAAGGAAAAGGAGCTAGGAATTTATCAGTATATAAAATTAGGTGATCGAAAAAAACTATGGCATATACATGGAATAGCAACGAGAAAAAAGTCTATTATACTAGGACAATACTATTATGGCTATTTGCTTTCGCAGGTGATAGGATATACGTCTGAATTATTAAGGAGATGGAATTCTAAAAATGATTTTTATCATCATTCATGGATTGATTGTTTTGTAAGCAATGATGTGCATATCCTTGGTTTTGCTTTCGATTTAGCTGAAATCGATTTGTGGTGGCTACTCGCATACAAAAAGAAACATTTTGAATTTACAAAGGTATATTTTTACTCTAAAGTTGGAGACTTAGATGTTACTGTGAGAATACTCTTGTGTACATATGGCGTTATTATAAAAGAAATAAATACGGCTGATTATCATGATTTTTATAATCAAGCTATTACTGAAATAAGAAATGGGATAAAAATGGATAGAGATGTTACATAAGAAATTGTAAGAGGTCTGTTCCCTCTTGATAAAATGACTCTCATTTGACTTTTTGCACCAAAAGTAGCATCATATTCGGTGCAAAGGAGGTGCGATAGATGAACGATAAGCAGGAAATAGTAAACAGGATAGAAAATTTTGAATCGAATCAAGTTTTTATAGCAAATGATTTCTTTGATATTGCAGGATATGAAACTGTTCGTAGGACATTAAATCGTCTTGTAAAAGACAAAGAGATTACTCGCATTTTGAAAGGTATTTATTATAAACCCAAATATATAGAACTGATTGGAGAGTATGCAATGGCCTCTGTGGATGAAGTTGCTGATGCTATTGCTAGAAAATATAATTGGACCATTGCTCCATCGGGAAACACAGCCCTTAATTTACTTGGTTTATCTACGCAGGTACCAGCAAAATGGACCTATATATCAGATGGAAGGTATGCCAGTTTTAATGTTGGTAAGGCAAGGATAGAATTTAAGCATAGAAATAATGGAGATATTTCAAATATGTCAACCTTAACTGCAATGGTGATACAATCTGTCAAGGCAATGGGGAAAGAGAACATTACTTCTCAGCAGATTGACTACTTACGGAAAAAATTATCTGAAGAAGAAAAGTCAACATTACTAGCTGAAGGTAAAACTACAAGTGTCTGGGTATATAGTATTATCAAGAAAATATCAGAGGTATAGGGATGTTTGAGGATAAATCGATTGGGAAAAATAAATCAATTTCTCAGAATGTTTTTAGAAGTCACGGTGTCTATTCTAGCTTCAATCCACTAGAAATTCCATAGATAGAAAACTACATAATCTCTACAGATACGGATGTTGGAGTTGATGTGAGATGCTTTGGCTTGCTGGAGGAATTCTGGATTGCCAAACTGTATCATTGAAATTATTGCTCAAATTTGTTATGATATAAATATGAATAAAAGTAGACTGGGACGTGGCAGACACGGGAAAAAGAGACATGTATTATTGGCTTTGATTGGTATTTTAGCAATGTCTATTTGCTTATTAGGCGGATTTATTGCTTTTAAAATGTATCAGCAAAAAAGTTTCGAACAAAAGATTGAATCGCTCAAAAAAGAGAAAGATGATCAATTGAGTGAGGGAAATCAGAAGGATCATTTTCGTAAGGGACAAGCCGAAGTGATTGCCTATTATCCTCTCCAAGGGGAGCAAGTGATTTCGTCTGTTAAGGAGCTGATAAATCAAGATATTAAGGACAAGCTAGAAAGTAAGGATAATCTTGTTTTCTACTATACAGAGCAAGAAGAGTCAGGTTTAAAGGGAGTCGTCAATCGTAATGTGACCAAACAAATCTATGATTTAGTTGATTTTAAGGTTGAAGAGACTGAAAAGACCAGTCTAGGAAAGGTTCACTTAACAGAAGATGGGCAACCTTTTACACTTGACCAACTGTTTTCAGATGCTAGTAAGGCTAAGGAACAGCTGATAAAAGAATTGACCTCTGTCCTAGAGGATAAGAAAATAGAGCAAGACCAGAGTAATCAGATTGTAAAAAGCTTCTCTGACCAAGACTTGTCTGCATGGAATTTTGATTATAAGGATAGTCAGATTATCCTTTATCCAAGTCCTGCGGTTGAAAATTTAGAAGAGATAGCCTTGCCAGTATCTGCTTTCTTTGATGTTATCCAATCTTCGTACTTACTCGAAAAAGACGCAGCCTTGTACCAGTCTTACTTTGATAAGAAACATCAAAAAGTTGTCGCTCTAACCTTTGATGATGGTCCAAATCCAGCAACGACCCCGCAGGCATTAGAGACCCTAGCTAAATATGGTGTTAAAGCCACTTTCTTTGTGCTTGGGAAAAATGTTTCTGGGAATGAGGACTTGGTGAAGAGGATAAAATCTGAAGGTCATGTTGTTGGAAACCATAGTTGGAGCCATCCGATTCTCTCGCAACTCTCTCTTGATGAAGCTAAAAAGCAGATTACTGATACTGAGGATGTGCTAACTAAAGTGCTGGGTTCTAGTTCCAAACTCATGCGTCCGCCTTATGGAGCTATTACAGATGATATTCGCAATAGCCTCGATTTGAGCTTTATCATGTGGGATGTGGATAGTCTGGACTGGAAGAGTAAAAATGAAGCGGCTATTTTGACAGAAATTCAGCATCAAGTAGCTAACGGCTCTATCGTTTTGATGCATGATATTCACAGTCCGACAGTCAATGCCTTGCCAAGGGTCATTGAGTATTTGAAAAATCAAGGTTATACCTTTGTGACCATACCAGAGATGCTCAATACTCGCCTAAAACCTCATGAGCTGTATTATAGTCGTGATGAATAAGCAAGAAAAAATAGGTCTGTCAGATATGTGATAGACTTATTTTTTAGAGAAGATAGTACTACTTAGCAAAAAAATTATGCTATAAATGATAAAGAAAATAGAAGGAGAAGCATATGAATACCTATCAATTAAATAATGGAGTAGAAATTCCAGTATTAGGATTTGGAACTTTTAAGGCTAAGGATGGAGAAGAAGCCTATCGTGCAGTGTTAGAAGCCTTGAAGGCTGGTTATCGTCATATTGATACGGCGGCGATTTATCAGAATGAAGAAAGTGTTGGTCAAGCAATCAAAGATAGTGGAGTTCCACGAGAGGAATTGTTCGTAACTACCAAGCTTTGGAATAGTCAGCAAACCTATGAGCAAGCTCGCCAGGCTTTTGAAGAGTCTTTAGAGAAGCTGGGCTTGGACTATTTGGATTTGTATTTGATTCATTGGCCGAACCCAAAACCGCTTAGAGAAAATGACGCATGGAAAACTCGAAATGCGGAAGTTTGGAGAGCTATGGAAGACCTCTATCAAGAAGGGAAAATCCGTGCTATCGGCGTTAGCAATTTTCTTCCCCATCATTTGGATGCCTTGCTTGCAACTGCAACTATCCTTCCTGCGGTCAATCAAGTTCGCTTGGCGCCAGGTGTGTATCAAGAGGAAGTCGTAGCTTACTGTCGAGAAAAAGGAATTTTATTGGAAGCTTGGGGACCTTTTGGTCAGGGAGAACTGTTTGATAGCAAGCAAGTCCAAGAAATCGCGTTAAATCACGGTAAATCGGTTGCTCAGATAGCCTTGGCCTGGAGCTTAGCAGAAGGATTTTTACCACTTCCAAAATCTGTCACAGCTTCTCGTATTCAGGCTAATCTTGATTGTTTTGAAATTGAACTGAGTCATGAGGAGAGAGAAACTTTAAAAACAATTGCTGTTCAGTCTGGTGCTCCGCGAGTTGATGATATGGATTTCTAGAAAATCATAAAAAGAATTGTACATTGTTCTAATTTTTGATATAATAGTCAGCAGGAAAGAAAGTCTTATGGCGTTCTTCAAGCGAGCTTGGGATAGTGGGAGCCAAGTAGGACAAAATAAAGAGCTGGCGCTTTCTGTAGTATTTTCAAAAACAATGAAGTAATAAATTAGGGTGGAACCGCGTTTTTGACGCCCCTAGGTTAAATCAACCTAGGATTGTCGGACGCGGTTCTTTCGCTTATTCAGTCTATTATGTGAAAGAAAGGAGAGACGTGGAAAACCTTTATCTTGTAAAAGACGATAGTCAACTAGCTACATTTCGTGATTTTGTAGTAAGAAATACTGAAAAGTTGAAAGATTATCAATCTTTTTTAAAGAATGAACTTGCAGTCTGTGATTTACCGCAAGCCGTTATTTGGTCAAGTTTTAATGCTGCTACACAGATTATTAGGGAAAGTGCTGTTCCAGCCTATACAAATAATAGACGAATGGTTATGACGCCTGATTTAGCTGTTTGGAAAGAGTTGTATTTGTATCAGTTGATGGACTACGAGTGTTCTCAGCAAACTCAAGCAATAGAAAGTCACTATCATTCTTTATCTGAAAATTTCCTCTTACAGATTGTAGGACATGAGTTAGCTCATTGGTCGGAGTATTTTTTAGATGATTTTGATGGTTACGACTCTTATATCTGGTTCGAAGAGGGTATGGTTGAATATATTAGTCGCAAGTATTTCTTGACAGAAGAGGAATTTCAAGCGGAAAAAATTTGTAATCAATCTCTTGTAGAACTTTTTCAGAAGAAGTATGGTTGGCATTCATTGAATGATTTTGGTTCTTCGACTTATGATAAGAACTATGCAAGTATTTTTTACGAATACTGGCGTAGTTTTTTGACAATAGATAAGTTGGTAGAAAATCTAGGTAGTGTACAAGCGGTCTTCGATTCTTATCATTTATGGGCAAATACAGATAAAACTCTTCCCTTGTTAAATTGGTTTGTTCAGCAGAAATTAATTGAAAAAGAAATATAAAAACTAAAGGAGTAAACAATGTCTAAAAAATTGACTTTCCAGGAAATCATCCTTACTTTGCAACAATTTTGGAATGACCAAGGTTGTATGCTTATGCAGGCTTATGACAATGAAAAAGGTGCGGGAACCATGAGTCCTTACACTTTCCTTCGTGCTATCGGACCTGAGCCATGGAATGCGGCTTATGTAGAGCCATCACGTCGTCCTGCTGACGGTCGTTACGGGGAAAACCCTAACCGTCTCTACCAACACCACCAATTCCAGGTGGTCATGAAGCCATCTCCATCAAACATCCAAGAACTTTACCTTGAATCTTTGGAAAAATTAGGAATCAATCCTTTGGAGCATGATATTCGTTTCGTTGAGGATAACTGGGAAAACCCATCAACTGGTTCAGCTGGTCTTGGTTGGGAAGTTTGGCTTGACGGTATGGAAATCACTCAGTTCACTTATTTCCAACAAGTTGGTGGATTGGCAACTGGCCCTGTGACTGCGGAAGTTACCTATGGTTTGGAGCGTTTGGCTTCTTACATTCAAGAAGTAGACTCTGTCTATGATATCGAATGGGCTGATGGTGTAAAATACGGAGAAATCTTCATCCAGCCTGAGTACGAACACTCAAAATATTCATTTGAAATTTCTGATCAAGAAATGTTGCTTGAAAACTTTGATAAGTTTGAAAAAGAAGCTGGTCGTGCCTTGGAAGAAGGATTGGTGCACCCTGCCTATGACTATGTTCTCAAATGTTCACATACCTTTAACCTGCTTGATGCGCGTGGTGCCGTATCTGTAACAGAGCGCGCAGGCTATATCGCTCGTATCCGCAACTTGGCCCGTGTCGTAGCCAAAACCTTTGTCGCAGAGCGCAAACGCCTAGGCTACCCACTTTTAGATGAAGCAACACGAGCTAAACTCTTAGCAGAAGACGCAGAATAAAGAGAGTGACAAATTACGAAAATGGGCGAACAGAGTGAGCCCTGAGCCAGTTGCCGCAGTGATGAAGGTATCCTTAGTGAAGCTAAGGATACTAGGCAAAATTGGAGACTTTTGGCTCCAATTTTAGCAATGAAACAACGAAGTTGATTGCTTGCGTGCCAATCACATAAGGCAAGCTGGAAAATAAAAAGATATTTTTCGGAGAAGAAACATGACAAAAAACTTATTAGTAGAACTCGGTCTTGAAGAATTACCAGCCTATGTTGTCACACCAAGTGAAAAACAACTAGGCGAAAAAATGGCAGCCTTCCTCAAGGAAAACCGCCTGTCTTTTGAAGCTGTTCAAACCTTCTCAACACCACGTCGTTTGGCTGTTCGTGTGACTGGTCTTGCAGACAAACAGTCTGATTTGACAGAAGATTTCAAGGGTCCAGCAAAGAAAATTGCCTTGGATAGTGATGGAAACTTCACAAAAGCAGCTCAAGGATTTGTTCGTGGAAAAGGATTGACTGTTGAAGATATCGAATTCCGTGAAATCAAGGGTGAAGAATATGTCTATATCACCAAGGAAGAAATTGGTCAAGCAGTTGAAGCCATTGTTCCTGGTGTTGTAGATGTCTTGAAGTCCTTGACTTTCCCTGTCAGCATGCACTGGGCTAACAACACCTTTGAATACATACGCCCTGTTCACACTTTAACTGTTCTTTTAGATGAAGAAGAGTTTGATTTGGATTTCCTTGATATTAAGGGAGGGCGTGTGAGCCGTGGTCATCGTTTCTTGGGGAAAGAAACCAAAATTCAGTCAGCATTGAGCTACGAAGAAGACCTTCGTAAGCAGTTTGTAATCGCGGATCCTCGTGAACGTGAGCAAATGATTGTTGACCAAATCAAAGCAATCGAAACTGAGCATGGTGTACGTATCGAAATTGATGCTGATTTGCTTAATGAAGTCTTGAACTTGGTTGAATACCCAACGGCCTTTATGGGAAGTTTTGATGCTAAATACCTTGAAGTTCCAGAAGAAGTTTTGGTGACTTCAATGAAAGAACACCAACGTTACTTTGTTGTTCGTGATCAAGACGGTAAACTATTGCCAAACTTCATTTCTGTTCGTAATGGAAACGCAGAGTATTTGGAAAATGTCATTAAAGGAAATGAAAAAGTCTTAGTAGCTCGCTTAGAAGACGGTGAATTCTTCTGGCGTGAAGACCAAAAATTGGTTATTTCAGACCTTGTTGAAAAATTAAACAATGTCACTTTCCATGAGAAAATTGGTTCCCTTCGTGAACACATGATTCGTACGGGTCAGATTGCTATTCTCTTGGCAGAAAAAGCTGGTTTGTCAGCGGATGAAACGATTGACCTAGCCCGTGCAGCAGCCATTTACAAGTTTGACTTGTTGACAGGTATGGTTGGTGAATTTGACGAACTCCAAGGAATTATGGGGGAGAAATATGCCCTTCTTGCTGGGGAAACTCCAGCGGTGGCAGCTGCTATTCGTGAACACTACATGCCTACATCAGCCGAAGGAGAACTTCCAGAGAGCAAGGTTGGAGCCATTCTAGCCATTGCAGACAAATTGGATACGATTTTGAGTTTCTTCTCAGTAGGTTTGATTCCATCAGGTTCTAATGACCCTTATGCCCTTCGTCGTGCGACCCAAGGTGTGGTTCGTATCTTGGATGCCTTTGGTTGGCACATTGCTATGGATGAGTTGATTGATAGCCTTTATGCTTTAACATTTGACAGCTTGACTTATGAAAATAAGTCAGAGGTTATGGACTTTATCAAGGCTCGTGTTGATAAGATGATGGGGTCTACTCCAAAAGACATCAAGGAAGCAGTACTTGCAAGTTCGAACTTTGTTGTGGCGGATATGTTGGAAGCAGCAAGTGCTCTCGTGGAAGCAAGCAAGGAAGAAGATTTCAAACCATCTGTTGAATCACTTTCTCGTGCCTTTAACTTGGCTGAGAAAGCCGAAGGAACTGATACTGTTGATCCAGTTCTCTTTGAGAATGAAGAAGAGAAGGCTTTAGCAGAAGCCGTAGAATCACTTATTTTATCAGGATCTGCCAGTCAGCAATTGAAACAACTCTTTGCGCTTAGCCCTGTCATCGATGCCTTCTTTGAGAATACTATGGTTATGGCTGAAGATCAGACTGTTCGACAAAATCGTTTGGCAATCTTGTCTCATTTAACTCAAAAAGCAGCTAAGCTTGCTCGTTTTAACCAAATTAACACTAAATAAAATTTGATAAACGGACTTTATCTTATCACAAAGGAGAGAAACATGGATCCTAAAAAAATTGATCGTATTAACGAGCTTGCCAAAAAGAAAAAAACAGAAGGCTTGACCTCAGAAGAAAAAGTAGAACAAGCCAAACTACGTGAGGAGTACATCGAAGGTTATCGTCGCACTGTTCGTCACCACATTGAGGGAATCAAAATTGTTGACGAAGAAGGAAACGATGTTACACCAGAGAAACTACGTCAAGTCCAACGTGAAAAAGGCTTACATGGTCGTAGTCTCGATGACCCAAATTCGTAATATGTATTCTTTCTTTTAACAAGGATAGATAAAATAATAACCAAAAGACTAGCAGACACAAACTGCTAGTCTTTTGTCACTAAAAAAGGAACCAAAATGGTTCCTAAAACTATCATTAGTAACTTGCACCAGCTGTAGCGTCTGCGCCACCACCGTGACCTCCAGCATCACCTGAATCTGAAGCTCCAGATGTGGCATCTGCGCCACCGTGTCCTCCAGCAGGAGCTACAGCATTTCCACCAACTAGACGTTGACCAGTTGTATTGAGGTACCAGTCAAGCCATGGTTGGAAATTAAAGATAATCTCATTGATTCCAGCATATGAACCATCTGGATAGTACATTGCTTGGTAATTATGGGTATTGATAACACCTTCAGGTGTTCCCGGCACAATTGTACGGACATATTCTTGATCTCCGTTACGTAGTACACCGACAACCCATTCAACGTTTTTCATTCTAGAGTCTGGCAATGAACCGTGTACAGTTCCTAAACGGTTTCCTGATTGAGCACGTACACGTTTACCAAACATTGTATTTGGATCTTGGTGAGCGTTATTAAAGTACAAGAACTGGTTATTATCATCCGCATATGTCAACTCAAATGGCATTGCTTTCAAGAACATATCAATTTGGTTAACTGTCAAGATACCGTGGTCTAATTTAACGTAAGTATCTCCAGAAACAGCTCCAACAAGTTCAGCTGCTTTTTCTACCCATTCAGGATCATCTGGATCAACACCTTGAATGGTAGTTGCGATTGGATTTGTACAATATAAATCTTCTGGTGCGATTGGTTTTGGTTTTTTCAATTTTGAAACGACTCCCACATATTTTACAAAGTTGTCCAAGCATGTTTCAAGGAAATTAATAGTTCCTTCATTTGTGATATTCCCATCAACATCAAATGCTTCTTTGGCTTTACCAAGAAGGAATTCGTTACCTGGAAGCGTATAGGCATTGACACCTGGAGCGTCAAGAATCTTACGAAGGTGAACTTGGGCACGAGAAGTACCTTGGTCATAGTAAGAAGCTCCTACAATCATAACTGGTTTGTTTTCAAATGGATGAACTTCGTATGAAAGCCATTCAAGAACAGATTTTAGGGAAGCTGAGATTGTATGGTTGTGCTCAGGAGTAGCGATGATGACACCATCAGCACGAGTAATTTTATTATATAAATAACGTAATTGGAAACTTTCATCCCATTTTTCGTCTTGGTTGAACATTGGAACTTCGTCAATTTCGAGAACTTCTAATTCAAATTTGAGTTTGAAGTGACGACGGATGAATTCCAAGAGTTTACGGTTATATGATTGATCGTAGTTTGATCCTACAAGTCCAACAAATTTCATTCTTTTTGGTCTCCTATCTTACAAATTTTCCCAGTCAAAGTCTTCAGCATCTTTGCGAAGTAGAGCTTGTGCGTTGCGCAATTTTTCTGTAATTTTTACAAAGATACGGAAGTCGTCAAAAGTGGCATCCAATTTTTTAATAACATCAAGATCTACTAGGTCTCCACTTGGATTAAAAGCTTGAAGAGAATGTGAAAGCAAGAATTCATCTGGAAGGACACTTGCTTTGATTTCTGGAGCATTCAAGATTTGGCGAAGTTGCATTTGAGCACGTGATGAACCAAGTGTACCGTAAGAAGCACCTGTAATCATGATTGGTTTGTTCAAAAGTGGGTAAATACCATAAGACAACCAAGCAAGAGCGCTCATCAAAACAGCTGGGATAGAGTGGTCGTACTCAGGAGTACCGATAATAACGCCATCTGCTTCTTCAATTTTAGCAGCAATTTCCAGAATTTCAGCAGGTACTTGCTTGTCAGCTGGCTTGTTAAAGACAGGGATGTCCTTGATTTCAACAAGTTCAATTTCAGCTTTGTCAGCAAAGTGTTTTTGCATGTATTGAAGCAATTGGCGGTTTGTAGAACGTTTTGAATTTGTTCCAACAATAGCAATAAGTTTTAACATGAGATTTCCTTTCTCTTTTTACATAATACGATTTTAAAACTCCATTGAAACAGTTGTTTCTATAGAGTAGGAATTCCTGAAGAACAACTTAGGTGACCTTCCTTATCGATGAGGATGACTTCGATGCCCTCCAAACTTTCTACTTGCCAAAGGATAGAAGCAGGTCTTTCTCCAAAGAGTCGAGTTGTCCAGATTTCGCCATCAACTGATTTATCAGAGATGATTGTTAGACTCGCTAGTTCTGTTTCAACAGGATATCCTGTTTGACTGTCAAAAATGTGATGGTAATCTTGTCCATCGACGGTCAGGTGACGTTCATAAATGCCTGAAGTCACGACAGATTGATTGACAACAGGGATGGTCATTAAGTGATTCCCCCTCGGATTGGCTGGGTCTTGAATCCCGATTTGCCAAGGCTGATTTCCTCTTGCCTGATTTTTTCCAATGGTCAGGATATTCCCTCCCAGATTGATTAAGGCAGATGTCACTCCCTCTTCTCTCAGAAATTGGGCAACCTTATCCGCACTATAACCCTTGGCTAAACAACCAAGATCGATTTTCATTCCTTTCTGTTTTAAAAACACAGTGGAAGTAGAAGAATCTAACTCGACATAGTAGGGATTGATTAAAGGGAGCACAGATTCAATTTCTTGAGGTTGGGCGACCTTGGCATCTGAAAAACCGATACGCCATGTTTGAATCAAGGGACCAATACTGATGTTGAGATGGCTAGAGGGCGCTAGGCTATGCTCTAACCCAAGTGAAATCAGTTCAAACAGGTCTGGATGAACTTTGACTGGAGCTATTCCAGCTTGATGATTGATTTCCATCAACTCAGATTCCTGACTATTGGCATTGAAGCGGTATTCTAGCTCTCTGAGTAAATCAAAGGATTTTTGGAGCAAGCTATCGGCTCGCTCATCCACTAATGAAATAGTGATAGTAGTCCCCATTAGCCGTTCAGAATGTGAACTAAGAGGCAAGCTACCAACTCCTTTCTCTTATAGAAAATAAGTTGTAATATCAAGCAATTATCTAAATTGAAGCCCTTACATTTTATTTTCATGTTATTAGAATACCATAAAGTTAGATTTTCTACAAATGAAATTTGGAAAAAGTCAAGAAATATGCTCACAAAAATTCATTAGTCTTGAAAACAGGATAAATGGGGAATTATTTTTGATAAAAAATGCTGAAATAATAGGAAATCACTTGAAAACGCTAACAGTAAATGTTATACTAGTAGAGTAAATTTAAAATTGAAGGTAGGAATTTTTCTATGAGTAAAATCGTTGTAGTCGGTGCTAACCACGCTGGTACAGCATGTATCAATACCATGTTGGATAATTTTGGAAATGAGAACGAAATTGTTGTATTTGACCAAAACTCTAACATCTCTTTCCTAGGATGTGGAATGGCTCTTTGGATTGGGGAACAAATTGACGGTGCTGAAGGCTTGTTCTATTCTGATAAAGAAAAATTGGAAGCTAAAGGTGCTAAAGTTTACATGAACTCACCAGTTCTTTCAATCGACTATGATAACAAAGTAGTTACAGCAGAAGTTGAAGGAAAAGAGCACAAAGAATCATACGAAAAATTGATTTTCGCTACAGGTTCTACACCAATCTTGCCACCAATCGAAGGTGTTGAAATTGTTAAAGGCAACCGCGAATTTAAAGCAACTCTTGAAAACGTACAATTCGTGAAATTGTACCAAAATGCTGAAGAAGTTATCAATAAACTTGCTGACAAGAGTAAACACCTTGAGCGCATCGCCGTTGTTGGTGGTGGTTATATCGGTGTTGAACTTGCCGAAGCCTTCGAACGTCTTGGAAAAGAAGTTGTCCTTGTTGATATCGTAGATACTGTTTTGAACGGTTACTATGACAAAGACTTCACTCAAATGATGGCCAAGAACTTGGAAGACCACAATATCCGCTTGGCTCTTGGTCAAACTGTTAAAGCAATCGAAGGTGACGGTAAAGTTGAACGCTTGATTACTGATAAAGAAACTTTCGATGTGGATATGGTTGTTCTTGCGGTTGGTTTCCGTCCAAACACAGCCCTTGCTGATGGTAAGATTGAACTATTCCGCAACGGTGCCTTCCTTGTAGACAAGAAACAAGAAACATCAATTCCAGGAGTTTATGCAGTAGGTGACTGTGCAACTGTTTATGACAATGCTCGTAAAGATACAAGCTACATCGCTCTTGCTTCAAATGCTGTTCGTACTGGTATCGTTGGTGCCTACAATGCTTGTGGACATGAATTGGAAGGAATCGGTGTGCAAGGTTCAAATGGTATCTCAATCTACGGTCTTCACATGGTTTCAACTGGTTTGACTCTTGAAAAAGCGAAAGTTGCTGGTTACAACGCAACTGAAACAGGCTTTAACGATCTTCAAAAACCAGAATTCATGAAACATGATAACCATGAAGTAGCGATTAAGATTGTCTTTGACAAAGACAGCCGTGAAATTCTTGGTGCCCAAATGGTCTCACACGATTCTGCAATCAGCATGGGAATCCACATGTTCTCACTTGCTATCCAAGAGCATGTGACAATTGATAAATTGGCATTGACAGACCTATTCTTCTTGCCACACTTCAACAAACCATACAACTACATCACAATGGCTGCCCTTACAGCTGAAAAATAATATTTGATGAACTATCTGGCCTTAAGCTAAGGTCAGATAGTTTTTTAGCTAGTCTGTACCCATACAATTACATTTTTTTTATCTTGTGATTCATTCTAATCTAACTTAAAATGAAATGGTAGCTACCAATACAAATGATGAGGATGAAACAAATGACTGAAAATCGTTATGAATTAAATAAAAACTTGGCACAGATGCTTAAAGGCGGGGTTATCATGGACGTTCAGAATCCTGAACAGGCCCGTATCGCAGAGGCTGCTGGTGCGGCAGCTGTTATGGCTTTGGAGCGGATTCCAGCTGATATTCGTGCAGCTGGAGGCGTTTCCCGTATGAGTGATCCAAAGATGATTAAGGAAATCCAAGAAGCGGTCAGCATTCCAGTGATGGCCAAGGTCAGAATCGGGCATTTTGTTGAAGCTCAGATTTTAGAGGCTATTGAGATTGACTATATCGATGAGAGTGAAGTTCTATCCCCAGCTGACGACCGTTTCCATGTGGACAAGAAAGAATTCCAAGTTCCTTTTGTTTGTGGTGCCAAGGACTTGGGTGAAGCCTTGCGTCGTATCGCTGAGGGAGCTTCTATGATTCGTACCAAAGGAGAACCGGGGACAGGGGATATCGTCCAAGCTGTTCGCCATATGCGTATGATGAATCAGGAAATTCGTCGTGTTCAAAACCTACGTGAGGACGAACTTTATGTTGCTGCTAAGGACTTGCAAGTCCCTGTAGAATTGGTTCAATATGTCCATGAACATGGAAAATTGCCAGTTGTAAACTTCGCAGCTGGAGGCGTTGCAACACCAGCAGATGCTGCGCTGATGATGCAGTTAGGGGCAGAGGGGGTCTTTGTCGGTTCAGGTATTTTTAAGTCAGGTGATCCTGTTAAACGAGCGAGTGCCATTGTTAAGGCTGTGACTAACTTCCGTAATCCTCAAATCCTAGCTCAAATCTCTGAAGATTTAGGAGAAGCCATGGTCGGTATCAATGAGAATGAAATTCAAATTCTCATGGCTGAGCGAGGGAAATAGATGAAAATCGGAATATTGGCCTTGCAAGGTGCCTTTGCAGAACATGCAAAAGTGCTAGATCAATTAGGTGTCGAGAGTGTTGAAATCAGAAATTTAGAGGATTTTCAGAAATCTCAGAGTGACTTGTCGGGTTTGATTTTGCCTGGAGGAGAATCTACAACCATGGGCAAGCTCTTACGTGAGCAGGACATGCTGATTCCCATTCGAGAAGCCATTCTATCTGGTTTACCAGTTTTTGGGACCTGTGCGGGTTTAATTTTGCTGGCTAAGGAGATTACTTCTCAGGAAGAGAGTCATCTAGGAACTATGGATATGGTGGTCGAGCGCAATGCCTATGGGCGTCAATTAGAAAGTTTCTATACTGAGGCAGAATGTAAGGGAGTAGGTCAGATTCCAATGACCTTTATCCGTGGTCCAATTATCAGTAGTGTTGGAGAGGGTGTAGAAATTCTAGCAACAGTTGATAATCAAATCGTTGCAGCCCAAGAAAAAAATATGTTGGTAACTTCTTTTCATCCAGAATTGACTGATGATGTGCGCTTGCACCAGTACTTTATCAATATGTGTAAAGAAAAAAGTTGAGATTGAATGTCTCAACTTTTTTACATGTAATAAACAATAGCGATGTATTGGAGGGCAGATGCGGCTAGGATAAAGAGATGCCAAATCATGTGGAAATAAGGTTTTTTCTTGGCGTAAAATCCAGCCCCAACTGTATAACAAAGTCCGCCAGTTACCATGAGACTCCAGAAAATGGGTGTTGTTTGACTGATGATGGCAGGAATGATAGTCAGAACCAACCAGCCCATAATCAGGTAAAGAGCAAGGCTAAATTTCTCATTGACTTTTTTAGCAAAGATTTTATAGAGAATACCAAAGATGGTTATTCCCCATTGGATGGCAATAATCAGATAGCCAAACCAGTTATTCATCAAGGTCAAGACGACGGGCGTGTATGAGCCAGCAATGGCAACGTAAATCATAGAATGGTCAATGATTCTCAAGACATATTTGTGGGTCGAACCATAGGCCATAGAGTGGTAAATGGTGGATGAGAGGAACATGAGAAAGAGACTGATGACGAAAATGGAAACGCCGATAGAGGATAAAAATCCGTGTGCTTCATAACTATAGGTGGATGAAATAGGGAGTAAGATGAGCATGATGACTGCACCCACAGCATGGGTCACGCTATTAGCAATCTCCTCTCCAAAACTGAGTTGTTTGCTGAGTTTAAGACTAGTGTTCATTTGATTACCTCCTCTTCAGTATGATCGATTAAGTCTAGAGTTTGATGATAGAGTTTAACGGTTTGGCAGCTGGTTTGGATAATAGGGTTAGCTGGGTCAATTCCATGGTTCATGTAGTCCACAAAAGCATCGTAGAGTTGGTCTGAACTTGCTTGAGTTTGTAGAGTATTCAGTGTCTGTGCTATTTCTTGAATAGAAAATACAGACTTGAGGCTTGTGATAGCAATCAGACGGGCAATCTGTTGACGTTGGTATTTTTTCTTGTCAGGCTTTGTCAGGTAACCATGTTTGACATAATTATTGACCATGGATGCTGTTAGTCCCTTGTCTTTATCAGGAGAAATAGGGGCGCAGACCTGATTGACATAGAGCAAAACCTGGTCCAGATAGAGGTCAATATTTGGGATTTCTGCCCATTTGGGGTAGGAAAAGGTAGTTTTCATTTTCAACTCCTTTTTATCTAGTTTTAATAACTAGATTATAAAATAACAAAAACAAAAAGTCAAGTTTTAACTGCTTGTGAAAAGGCTTAAATTATGCTATGATGGGAGAAACTAGTCAGAAATGAGGAGAAAAGATGGAGATTCGTTTAGCTTTTCCAAATGAAGTAGATGCCATCATGCAAGTGATGGAGGATGCTAAAAAATGTTTAGCGGATGCTGGTAGTGACCAGTGGCAAAATGGTTATCCAAATGCTGATATTATTATTGAGGATATTATCTCAGGTCAAGCCTATGTAGCCTTGGAAGATGGAGAACTACTAGCCTATGCTGCTGTAACCAAGAGTCCAGAGGCAGCCTATGAAGCCATTTATGAAGGAAACTGGCAAGCTGAGGAGTCAGAGTATCTAGTCTTTCACCGTATTGCTGTGGCAGCAGATGTGCAGGGACAAGGAGTTGCTCAAACCTTCTTAGAAGGCTTGATTGAAGGATTTGATTACCTAGATTTTCGCTCAGATACGCATGTTGCAAACAAGGCTATGCAACATATTTTTGCAAAACTTGGTTTTAAACAGGTTGGTAAGGTTCCAGTTGATGGCGAACGCTTGGCCTATCAAAAATTGAAGAAATAATGCAAAAGAAGTACGTAAAAATGCTCTACTCTTCGCCAATTGGTATTCTATCTCTCGTAGCTGATGAGCATTATTTGTATGGAATTTGGGTGCAGGAGCAGAAGCATTTTGAGAGGGGGATAGGAGATGAAACGATAGAAGCAGTTGTTAGTCATCCCATTTTAGACTCAGTTATTGCTTGCTTAGATGGTTACTTTAAAGGCAAGTCTCGGGATTTATCCGACTTGCCCTTGGCTCCAATCGGAACGGATTTTGAAAAGCGAGTTTGGTCCTATTTACAGGGAATTCCTTATGGTCAGACAGTGACCTATGGACAAATAGCCCAAGACCTGCAAGTGGCTTCTGCTCAAGCAATTGGTGGAGCAGTGGGGCGCAATCCTTGGTCTATCCTAGTACCTTGTCATCGTGTGCTAGGAGCTGGCAAGCGTCTGACAGGTTATGCTGCAGGAGTGGAAAAGAAAGCTTGGCTCTTGGAGCATGAAGACGCAGATCTTAAAGATAGAAACAATAGAAAGTGAAACACATGTTAGAATTTATCGAATACCCAAAATGTTCAACTTGTAAAAAAGCAAAACAAGAATTAAATCAATTAGGTGTGGACTACAAAGCTGTTCACATCGTCGAAGAAACACCCAGCCAAGAAGTCATTTTGAACTGGCTAGAAACCTCAGGATTTGAATTGAAACAATTTTTCAACACCAGTGGAATTAAATACCGTGAATTAGGGCTAAAAGATAAGGTAGGAAGTTTATCAAATCAAGAAGCAGCTCAGTTGCTAGCAAGCGACGGTATGTTATTAAAACGACCGATTTTAGTAGAAAATGGAACTGTTAAGCAAATCGGTTATCGAAAAGCTTATGAAGAATTGGGACTGAAATAGTTTTTACTTATCTCTTTGATAGATAAAATATATAGCCTCCCTGTTTCAAAGTATGATAAACTAGTAGGTAGACAAAGTCTGTATCTGACCGTAGCAAATAATTTCATTGACGGCAGAAGTATGGTAGAATGAATCATTATCAGGAGAGGATGTTTTTATGAATGTTACAACGATTTTAGCATCAGATTGGTACCAAAACTTGATGCAATTGATTCCGGATGGCAAGCTGTTTAGCCTGCGTTCGGTCTTTGATGGAATCCCGAGAATTGTCCAACAACTTCCAACAACGATTATGTTGACAATTGGTGGTGCCTTTTTTGGCTTGGTTTTGGCACTTCTTTTTGCCATTGTGAAAATCAATCGTGTCAAAATTTTATATCCCTTACAGGCCTTCTTTGTTAGTTTCTTAAAAGGGACACCGATTTTAGTGCAGCTCATGTTGACCTACTACGGAATTCCTTTGGCTTTGAAAGCCCTCAATCAGCAATGGGGAACTGGTCTCAATATCAATGCGATTCCAGCCGCTGCTTTTGCGATTGTCGCCTTTGCTTTCAATGAAGCAGCTTATGCGAGTGAAACCATTCGTGCAGCCATTCTCTCAGTTAATCCTGGTGAGATTGAGGCGGCACGTAGTTTGGGTATGACCCGAGCGCAAGTTTATCGTCGCGTGATTATTCCAAATGCGGCCGTTGTGGCGACTCCAACCTTGATTAATTCCCTAATCGGCTTGACCAAAGGAACTTCTCTAGCCTTTAGTGCGGGTGTTGTGGAAGTCTTTGCCCAAGCTCAGATTCTGGGTGGAGCTGATTACCGCTATTTTGAACGCTTTATCTCCGTTGCCCTTGTTTATTGGGTAGTCAATATCGGTATTGAGAGCCTCGGTCGTTTCATCGAGAGAAAAATGGCTATTTCTGCACCTGATACAGTGCAAACAGATGTGAAAGGAGACCTTCGTTAATGATTAAGATTTCGAATTTAAGCAAATCCTTTTCAGGACAGACTGTCTTAGATCATCTGAACTTGGATATTCAAAAAGGGGAAGTTGTAGCCTTGATTGGTTCTTCAGGAGCTGGAAAATCAACTTTCCTTCGCAGTCTCAATTATCTTGAAACACCTGACAGTGGCTCGATTCAGATTGATGATTTCTCGGTTGATTTTTCTAAAATCACTCAAGAAGAAATCCTTGCCCTACGTCGCAAGTTATCTATGGTATTTCAGCAGTTTAATTTGTTTGAACGCCGCACGGCACTTGATAATGTGAAAGAAGGCTTGGTTGTTGTCAAGAAATTATCTGACCAAGAAGCGACTAAGATTGCCAAGGAAGAGTTGGCTAAGGTTGGGCTTTCTGACCGTGAAAACCATTATCCTCGACATTTATCAGGTGGACAAAAGCAACGGGTTGCCTTAGCGCGTGCGCTTGCTATGAAACCAGATGTCTTGCTCTTAGACGAACCAACTTCAGCCCTTGACCCAGAATTGGTTGGCGAAGTAGAAAAGTCTATTGCAGATGCTGCTAAGTCAGGACAGACTATGATTTTAGTCAGCCATGACATGTCCTTTGTAGCCCAAGTGGCTGATAAGATTCTCTTCTTAGATAAGGGGAAAATTATCGAGTCTGGAACACCGGATGAGATTATCCACCATCCAAAAGAAGAGCGGACAAAAGAATTCTTCGCTAGTTACAAACGGACTTATATTTGATATAATAGATAAAGAAAAACTCAGTTAGCTGGACTAGCTGAGTTTACTCTTTAAAAAAGATAGAAATGAGAGAAATCATGCTACTGCAACTATTTTCTTTATATTTCGAGAGTTTGATCTTGACCACCATCCTCGTCCTGATTTTTTTAGGGATTTGGATTGGACTGAGAGCCATGTCGGGAGTTGATAAGACAGCCAAGGCTCGCCAAGCCCATCTCTATGATATGATTATGATTGGAGTCTTGGTTGTTCCAGTATTATCCTTTGCGGTTATGAGTTTAATTCTTGTTTTCAAAGCATAATCCTTGCTTGATTGACAAGAAAGAGTTAGAATAAAGATAGTTACAACAAGAAAGAAGGAATCTATATGTACGATACTATTATTATCGGTGCTGGACCTGCAGGGATGACTGCAGCCTTGTATGCTGCTCGAAGCAATCTGAAAGTAGCCTTGATTGAAGGTGGTCTGCCAGGTGGTCAGATGAATAATACATCTGATATTGAAAATTACCCAGGATATGCTAATATTAGTGGGCCAGAATTGGCAGAAAAAATGTTTGAACCGCTTGA
Source organism: Streptococcus sp. k-628 (assembly GCF_013277475.1). NCBI lineage: Bacteria > Bacillati > Bacillota > Bacilli > Lactobacillales > Streptococcaceae > Streptococcus > Streptococcus sp. k-628. The sequence continues at coordinate 770 of NZ_VMMZ01000087.1, read as the reverse complement.
AAATCTTGGTGTTGAGCACATTTATGGTTATGTTGAAAATGTAGAAGACCATGGTGATTTTAAGAAAGTGATGACTGATGACCAAACATATGAAACACGTACAGTTATCGTAGCAACTGGTTCTAAACACCGTCCTTTGGGAGTACCTGGAGAAGAAGAACTGAACAGTCGTGGTGTTTCTTACTGTGCCGTGTGTGATGGTGCTTTCTTCCGTGACCAAGATTTGTTGGTAGTCGGTGGTGGAGATTCAGCTGTTGAAGAAGCCCTCTTCTTGACTCGTTTTGCTAAAACTGTTACCATTGTTCACCGTCGTGACCAACTTCGTGCTCAAAAGGTTTTACAAGACCGCGCCTTTGCGAATGAGAAAATCAGCTTTATCTGGGATTCTGTAGTGAAGGAAATTAAGGGTGAAAACCGAGTAGAATCTGTCGTATTTGAAAATGTGAAAACAGGTCAAGTGACAGAACAAGCCTTCGGTGGCGTCTTTATCTATGTTGGATTGGACCCTCTTAGCGATTTTGTTAAAGGATTGAATGTCCAAGATCAGGCAGGATGGATTGTGACAGATAACCATATGAAAACTGCAGTTGACGGTATCTTTGCAGTTGGAGATGTTCGCCAGAAAGACCTTCGCCAAGTGACAACGGCAGTTGGAGATGGAGCTATCGCTGGTCAAGAAGCCTATAAATTTATCACAGAACATAGTTAATACACTTCGAAAATCTCTTCAAACCACGTCAGCTTCGCTTTACCGTAGGTATGGGTACTGA
>NZ_VMMZ01000086.1:0-9831 GCF_013277475.1 Streptococcus sp. k-628 | reverse complement strand
AGCAACCTGCGGCTAGTTTCCTAGTTTGCTCTTTGATTTTCATTGAGTATGAATTTAATCTTTTCTTATTTTGAAAACGATTTCTTATAACTTAAGTATATCACTTTCTATATAATTTATCAACATATTTTACTAAAATATTATTAGTAATAGAATTTTACAGTTCCCCAAAAAATAGATGTCATTAACGAATTTTATTCCAGTTTTTCCCATTCATATTATCCAAGCAAAAGAGATGATGTTATAGTAAAAAAACAATTCAAACTATTGTAAAATTCCTACCAAAAAAAGAGAGCCGAAACTCTCTTTTTTATCTTCTTTTACTTTTTTTGACTGGCATGAGTGTGATGTCTCTCACACTAAAGTAAGCTAGGATTAACATTGCTATTGCTAGGAATATTTCTGTTGGTAATTGAAAAATTTTCAGAAAAGATAGAGCCAACAAAACCAAGAGTGCCACTAAAATACCTACCATAGCGACGATATTGACTGTCCCTTTAATGCTTTCTGGTGTCGCAAATACATAAAGTAGGAGCAGTAAAATCCCTAGGACTAAATAGACCATCTTTCTCTCTTTCTAGCTCTTATTCAGCTGATTTTTTCTTCTTGTTAGCTTTCTCACGCTCTGCCTTGTTAAGGATTTGTTTACGCAAACGGATAGACTCAGGCGTTACTTCCATGTACTCATCGTCGTTCAAGAACTCAAGAGACTCTTCAAGTGTCAAGATACGAGGTGTCTTGATAACAGCTGTTTGGTCCTTAGTAGCTGAACGAACGTTGGTCATTTGTTTCGCCTTAGTGATGTTAACTGTCAAGTCATTTTCACGAGAGTTTTCACCGATAATCATTCCTTCGTAAACCTCAGTACCTGGGTTGACAAAGATCGTACCGCGTTCTTCGATAGACATGATGGAGTAAGTTGTAGCCTTACCAGCATCGATAGAAACAAGGGCACCACGGTGACGACCACCAATTTCACCTGGAATCAATGGCAAGTATTGGTCGAAGGTATGGTTCATGATACCGTAACCACGAGTCATTGACAAGAACTCAGTTGAGTATCCAATCAAACCACGCGCTGGAACAAGGAAGACCAAACGAGTTTGACCATTACCAGTTGAAATCATATCCAACATTTCACCCTTACGTTCAGAAAGGCTTTGGATAACAGAACCTTGGTATTCTTCTGGAGTGTCGATTTGAACACGTTCAAATGGCTCACATTTAACACCGTCGATTTCTTTTACGATAACCTCTGGACGAGATACTTGAAGTTCATATCCCTCACGACGCATTGTTTCAATAAGGATTGACAAGTGCAATTCTCCACGACCTGAAACTGTCCATTTATCTGGTGAATCAGTTGGGTCAACACGGAGGGAAACGTCCGTTTGCAATTCGGCCTGCAAGCGTTCTTCTACCTTACGAGAGGTTACCCATTTACCTTCTTTACCAGCAAATGGTGAGTTGTTAACCAAGAAAGTCATTTGAAGAGTTGGCTCATCGATGTGTAGGATTGGAAGCGCTTCAACTGCGTCTGTCGGAGTAATGGTTTCACCGACAAAGATGTCTTCCATACCTGAAACGGCAATCAAGTCACCTGCTTTAGCTTCTTGGATTTCACGACGTTCCAAACCAAAGAAACCGAAGAGTTTTGTAACACGGAAGTTTTTAGTTGTACCATCTAGTTTAGAAAGGGTAACTTGGTCCCCAACCTTAACAGTACCACGGAAGACACGACCGATACCGATACGTCCAACGAAGTCATTGTAGTCCAAAAGTGACACTTGGAACTGCAAAGGCTCATCTGAGTTATCTACTGGAGCTGGGATGTGGTCGATAATCGTGTCAAAGATTGGTGCCATAGTAGCTTCTTGGTCAGCTGGATCATCTGACAATGAAGAAGTTCCGTTGATCGCAGAAGCATACACCACTGGGAAGTCAAGCTGGTCATCATCTGCACCAAGCTCGATGAAAAGTTCCAATACTTCGTCCACTACTTCTGCTGGACGAGCTGATGGTTTGTCGATTTTGTTAACAACCACGATTGGGACAAGGTCTTGTTCCAAGGCTTTTTTCAATACAAAACGAGTTTGTGGCATGGTTCCTTCGTAGGCATCTACGACCAAGACAACACCGTCAACCATTTTCATGATACGCTCAACTTCTCCACCGAAGTCCGCGTGTCCTGGTGTGTCCATGATGTTGATACGAGTTCCGTTGTAGGCAACAGCTGTATTTTTAGCAAGGATGGTAATTCCACGCTCTTTTTCGATATCGTTTGAGTCCATAGCACGCTCAGCCAATTCAGTACGTGCATCAAGCGTTTCTGACTGTTTCAATAATTCGTCAACGAGGGTTGTTTTACCGTGGTCAACGTGGGCGATAATCGCAATGTTACGGATATCTTCTCTTAATTTTGTCATGATTTCCTCTATAATATTCAAAATTTATTTTCTAACTGAACGATTATACCATAATTTCAGGTAAATAACATAACTCAAGCAAGTGTAAATGTTTTCACTCTGCTTTTCTTTTCACGTCAAGCCTTTTCAAAGCAAGCGACTTATGATAAGATAGGCACAGTATGCGTTTAGATAATTTATTAGCCCAAGAAAAAGTTAGCCGAAAGGCCATGAAGCAAGCCTTACTCAAAGAGGAAATTCTAGTTGATGGTTGCCCAGCCCGCTCCCTAGCCCAGAATATCGATACAGGGCTACAGGAACTCCTTTTTCAGGACCGAATCATTCAAGGTTATGAGCATACCTATCTTATGCTTCATAAGCCTGCTGGTGTCGTTACAGCCAATAAAGACAGGGAACTTCCAACTGTCATGGACCTGCTGTCACCTGACATCCAGTCTGATAAGCTCTATGCCGTCGGCCGACTGGACCGAGATACGACCGGCCTCCTCCTCTTGACCGATAACGGTCCCTTGGGCTTTCAGCTCCTCCATCCCCAATATCATGTCGATAAGACTTATCGAGTTGAGGTTAATGGACTTCTGACACCTGACCATATCCAAGCCTTTCAAAAAGGAATTGTCTTTTTAGATGGTACTGTCTGTAAACCTGCAAGACTAGAGATTCTATCTGCAAGTCCTTCCCTCAGTCGAGCCTCCATCACCATTTCAGAAGGAAAATTTCATCAAGTCAAGAAAATGTTTCTCTCGGTTGGTGTCAAGGTGACCTCCCTCAAACGCACCCATTTTGGACCTTGGAGCTTGGATGACAATCTTCAAGAAGGGGACTATCGACCCCTAAACTCCCAAGAATTGGCAAGCATTCGTGACTTTCTCAGAAAAAGTGGTTAAAAAATGAGCTCGGAAACATCCAAGCTCGTTTTCTTATTTCTCAACTTTGACTTTCCCTTTCCAAGAATCCAAACCATAAGAAAGGATATAAATCTCAGTAAAACCTTGTTTTTTCAAGTAAAGGGCCGCATTTGTGACACGTTGCGCACGTTGGTTTTCGTAAAGAAGGACAGGTTTATCCTTACGAAGGGCAGCAAGACTAGTCTTCAACTGACTTGAAGGAATATTGCGGGCCCCAAGGATATGTTTTCTGTGGAATTCAGCTGGGTCGCGCAAATCAATCAATTGACCCGTACGAATCAAGGCTTCAAATTCCTCATTGTCTACAATTTTAGCCGCACGGCGAATACGAAAATAGTTAAAGCCCATCCACGCCAACATTGCTAGTATAAGTGCCCACAAAATCCAAGTAACCATTAGTTCTTTTCTCCATTTTTCTCAATATAATCCAATTCTACCTTGTGCTCTCTGCGAAGAACCGCTTCTGCTTCTAGATAGTCTAATTTGTCCATCAACCCTGCATCGTAAATCCGAGAGAGTTCCAACTTCATCAGTTCAATATCATATAAGCGTTTTCCCATATAAACAATAATACCAAATCGTTTGAGGAATTGCTGCACATCATAGAATGTTTTCATAAGACTCATTCTAGCAAATTTTTGTCTTTTTTTCAAGAAGAGACTCACACAATGCTCCTGATTTTCCTATCTTCTTTGGCGATTCTGACGCAAGTGTGGTACAATAAAAACATGAGAATTCAACAATTACATTATATTATCAAAATCGTCGAAACTGGCTCCATGAATGAGGCGGCCAAGCAACTCTTTATCACCCAACCGAGTCTTTCCAATGCTGTGAGAGATTTGGAAAATGAAATGGGCATTGAAATCTTTATCCGCAATCCCAAGGGGATCACCTTGACCCGTGATGGGATGGAGTTTCTCTCTTATGCCCGTCAGGTTGTCGAGCAGACCCAGCTTCTGGAGGAACGCTATAAAAATCCTGTCGCCCACCGCGAACTCTTTAGCGTTTCGTCTCAACACTATGCCTTTGTGGTCAATGCCTTTGTCTCTCTACTCAAGAAAAGCGATATGGAAAAATACGAGCTCTTCCTTCGTGAAACTCGTACTTGGGAAATTATCGACGACGTCAAGAACTTCCGTAGTGAGGTCGGTGTCCTATTTTTGAACAGCTACAACCGTGATGTTTTAACGAAAATGCTGGATGACAATCACCTGCTGGCTCACCATCTCTTCACAGCGCAACCGCATATCTTTGTCAGCAAGACCAATCCTCTGGCAAAGAAAGACAAGGTCAAACTATCTGATTTGGAAAACTTCCCTTATCTGAGCTATGACCAAGGGACGCACAATTCCTTCTACTTCTCAGAAGAAATTCTTTCCCAAGAGCACCACAAGAAATCCATCGTGGTTAGTGACCGTGCTACCCTCTTTAATCTCCTGATTGGTTTGGATGGTTATACCATTGCGACGGGGATTTTGAACAGCAATCTCAACGGAGACAACATCGTTTCTATCCCACTGGACATTAACGACCCAATTGAGCTGGTCTATATCCAGCATGAAAAAACCAGCCTCTCTAAGATGGGCGAACGCTTTATCGACTATCTACTAGAAGAAGTCCAGTTTGATAGTTGAGAAATAATAAGAACCAATATGTAGGCTAGCAACAACCTGCATATTGGTTCTTTTTATTTATAATTAAAAGTCTCCCCTGCCAACTTATCAGCTAGCTTGGGAAAGAGAGTATAAAACTTATGGGCTAGGTTCAACAACATCGGGAGATTGAGTTCTCGTTTGTTTTTTCCTATAATCTTGACAATCTTTTTAGCCACTGCATCTGGCTCTAGCAGGAAACGGTCAACAGATTTGAGATAGGTGCCATCTGGGTCGGCTTGGTCAAAAAATCCTGTACGGATTGGTCCTGGATTGACTGTTGTCACATAGACTCCATAGGGCATAAGTTCGAGACGTAAGGCATTTGAAAAGCCAATGGCCGCAAACTTGGTCGCTGAGTAGAGACTGGACTTGCCAGTAGCGATTAAACCTGCCATGCTGACGATATTGATGATATGGCCTTTTCGACTCTCTTTCATACGGGCCGCAAGGCGACGAGACAGATTCATCAGAGCAAAGGTATTGACCTCGAACATCTGGTGAATATCTTGGTCGGAAATCTGGTCAAATTCCTCAAAAATCCCGTAACCAGCGTTGTTTATTAAAACATCAATCTTGCCATAGTGGAGATAGAGCTCTGCTACCAGAGTTTCTAAGGCTGAGTCATCGGTAATATCGATTTCAATCAATTCTGCATGGGGATGAGTGCCGTAGAGTTGGGCTAATTTTTCCTTATTTCGACCAAGCAAGATGAGTTGGTCATTTGGCAGAAGTTTAACTATTTCTTGGGCTAAACCACCACTAGCTCCTGTAATGAGAATAGTAGGCATACTGTTCCTTTCTGTGACTGCTAGATTTCCACTTCTTCCAAGTCTTTGACCACATGGACATTTTCAAAAACAGTTGCCGCATCTTTCTTGAGCTTGCTGATATCTTTTGATAGAAAGCGAGCACTGATATGGTTGAGCAAGAGTCGTTTGGCTCCTGCTTCTACCGCTACTTGTGCAGCTTGCATGTTGGTTGAGTGGCCATGATTACGAGCAATTTTTTCGTCACCCTTGCCATAAGTCGATTCATGGACAAGGACATCGGCATTGACAGCCAGACGCACACTGGCATCCGTTTTTCGAGTGTCTCCTAAAATAGTGATAATTTTACCTGGACGTGGGGCTGAGATATAGTCTGCCGCCTTGATTTCAGTTCCATCTTCTAAAACAACGTCCTGGCCGTTCTTGATTTTCCCAAAAAGTGGGCCAAATGGGACACCTGCCGCCCTGAGTCTTTCAGCATCCAGCGTTCCTTCCAAGTCCTTTTGGATAACACGATAGCCAACACAGAAAATAGTATGATCCAGCTCCTCTGCATACACCGTGAATTTATCGGTCTCAAGGATTTTACCTAGAGAATCTTGGTCAAACTCATGAAAATGAATACGGTAAGGCAGACGCGAACCTGACACACGAAGACTGGTTAAGACAAAGGACTTAATCCCTTGCGGTCCATAGATTTCCAAATCTGTCTGCTCTTCATTGGCCTGAAAGGCACGGCTAGAAAGGAAACCTGGCAAGCCAAAGATGTGGTCTCCATGTAGGTGGGTAATAAAGATTTTGCTGACCTTACGTGGTCGAATTGTCGTTTCCAGAATGCGATTTTGCGTACCTTCTCCACAGTCAAAGAGCCAGACTTCGTTAATCTCGTCCAAGAGTTTCAGAGCGAGACTTGAAACATTGCGGGCTTTAGAGGGCTGACCTGCCCCCGTTCCTAAAAATTGAATATCCATTCGATACTTTCTAATTAATCAATATATAACATGGCTGTGCGGTTTTCCGATCGGAAATAGCGCTTGCCAGAAAAAGCAGTAGCTTCTTGTAATAGCTCCTCTTGGCTGTATCCTTTAAGACGCTTGCGACCATCAGCCAAACTTTCCAAATCAGTCAAAGTTGTGAGACTCTCTACGCTAACAACTTCCTCATCTCCGACAGCCTTCATGTAAATCTTTCCAGACTCCTCAAAGACTAGCTGATGGGGGAAAATTTGCGCAATCTCAAAGAGCAAGTCATCTGAAATCTTCTCCTCATTTTCAGAGAAAATCCGACCCAGACCCTCACTCTCATAACAAAAACCAAAGGATTTACCAGACAGATTAAGCCGAATAAAAGGCTTGCTTTCTTCAGTGAAACTTGGTTCAGCATTGTAGAGATTCAGTTCCTGACTGAGTTCCGCAAAATAATCCGTCGCTGCTTCAGGACTCTTTTTCTGGTAGAGTTCTGCAAAGTAAGCATTGACCACGCTGGGCGGAGGAGTGATCAGTGCCAACTGCTCCTGCTCTGTTCTACCAGCTAGAAGTTGATCCAGATAGACCTTATCCAGACTTGTATAGCCCCCATATTTTAGAGCCAAGGTTTTAATATCAGTCATAAAATTCCTCTAACCTCCATTTGTTTTTCTCAGAAATGTAGCCTCTAATCACTTCGCCGTCCTCCTGATAATCGCGTTCTTCCAGAATCGCAACACTTTCTAAATCATGAATCTTGTAGGACTTTGAAAAAGGCACTCGCAGGGTAAAAGATTCAAAAATATCCTTGATTTTCTCTAAAAATAGTGCCTGCAAGTTCTCACGACTATCCTCAGCCTTGGCAGAAATGAGGGCATAAGGCGTTTGGGTAGGCGTGAAATCCTCCACCAAATCCGCTTTATTATAAAGGGTCAGGCGAGGAATATCTTCCATATCCAAATCTTTCATGATGGACAAGACTGTTTTTTCATGCTCTTCGTGGTAAGGATTGCTGGCATCGATAACATGAACCAGAAGGTCTACATGCTTGCTTTCTTCCAAGGTTGACTTAAAACTGGACACCAGCTCTGTCGGCAAATCTTGGATAAAGCCCACGGTATCTGTCAAAGTTACTTGAAGATTGCCCCCCAGATGGATACTCTTAGTCGTCGCATCCAGAGTCGCAAAGAGCTCATCAGCCTCATACTGGGTCTTACTGGTCAAGCTGTTCATTATAGTTGACTTCCCAGCATTGGTGTAACCAATCAAACCAATCTTAAAAGTGATCGACTCCAGACGTTTTTCTCTGACAGTCGCCCGATTTTTCTCAACAACCTTGAGTTGGCGCTCGATATCCGTGATTTGATTGCGAACGCTACGACGGTTCAGCTCCAGCTGGCTTTCACCAGGACCACGGGAACCAATTCCCCCTGCCTGACGGCTGAGCATAATCCCCTGACCAACCAAGCGAGGCAAGAGATATTTTAGCTGGGCTAGGTGGACTTGGAGCTTCCCTTCATGGCTTCGAGCTCGCATGGCAAAGATATCCAAAATCAACTGCATACGGTCAATGACCTTAACACCGAGAACTTCTTCTAAATTGACATTTTGCCTTGGCGTCAGACGGTTGTTGACGATGACAGTGGTGATTTCTTCTGCATCCACCATGAGCGCAATTTCTTCCAACTTACCAGAGCCTACGAAAGTCTTTGAGTCATACTTTTCACGTTTTTGTCTGTAGCTATCTACAACGACTGCCCCAGCTGTCTTGGCTAGACTGGCTAATTCTTCCATGGAGAGGTCAAAATTGTCCATACCCTGCAATTCCACACCAATCAGCAGGACTCGCTCCTCTTTTTTCTCCGTTTCAATCATCTAAAAACTCCTCTATCTGGCTTAAAATGCGGTCTTGCACACCAGATTCTCCAATCTGATAAAAGTTTACCTGCATGCGGTTACGGAACCAGGTCAACTGACGCTTGGCAAAACGACGGGTAGCCTGTTTGAGACTCTCACTAGCTTCCTCCAAAGTCTGCTCCCCACGAAAATACGGAAAGAGTTCCTTGTAGCCAATGCCCTTGGCTGCCTGCACATCTGGATAATGGTCAAAGAGCCACTTAGCCTCATCCAAAAGCCCAGCCTCAAACATCAAATCCACTCGATGATTGATTCGTTCATATAATTGACTGCGCTCATCGTCCAAGCAGATAATCAGCGGTTCATATAGACTCTCTTGATTTTCCAAATCCTGACCAAAATGGGCAATTTCCAAGGCACGCATAGCACGACGACGATTAAACTGGGGAATTTCAAGGCCTGCTTGCTCTACCAAATGGGCTAATCCCTCATCCGTATAAGGCTCCAAGCTAGCCCGATAGGCCAAAATCTCCTCATGGGGAGTCTCCCCACCCAGGTGGTAACCTTCTAACAAGCTCTGGATATAAAGTCCAGTCCCACCGGCGATAATGGCTAGCTTGCCACGACTGTGAATATCCTCAATAGCCATCTTAGCTTCTGAAACAAAATCAAAAGCCGAGTAAGACTCGGTTACCTCTCTAACATCGATTAAATGATGGGGAACAGCTGCTTGCTCTTCTGGACTAGCCTTAGCCGTCCCAATATCAAGTCCTCGATAGACTTGTTGGCTATCTCCACTAACCACTTCGCCATTAAAACGCTTGGCCACTTCAATGGCAAGGGCTGTTTTTCCAACTGCAGTCGGTCCAACAATCACAATTATTTTTGTTTTCATCTTTTTTCCTTGAAAAATTCCCATTTTTTCGTTACTATTATTATAACACAAAAAGGTCAGTCAGAAAAATGTGACCTCTTGAGGAGGCTGGCTGATTGAGAATATAAAGGAGGAAGACTCATGGCTAAAGGATTCGCTAAAGGTCTTGTAACAGGTGTCGCAGGAACTGTCGCTGCCGTTGCAGGTGCAGTATACGCATTTAAAAAGAAAGTGATTGAACCAGAGGAACAAAAAGCAGCTTTCATCGAAGAAAACCGTAAAAAAGCAGCTCGTCGTCGCGTATCACGTTAAGAAATAAAAGAAGTTGGGATTATTCTCAACTTCTTTTTTCTATTCTTTTATACTCAATGAAAAT
>NZ_VMMZ01000085.1:0-11111 GCF_013277475.1 Streptococcus sp. k-628 | reverse complement strand
ATCTCATTTTATCGGCTCTTTCCGTTATGTATGGATTCTTTTAATTAGTCTTCGATGTTTCTTGCTTCGTTGATACCGCTGGCTAAAGATTCCATTAAGGATAGTTCTTTGTCTGTAAAGCTATCCATGTATTTCTCTATCTGTAATCGTCGGGTGCTTTTTACCAAGTTATTAGCAGGTAAGAAAAATTCATCAACGGAAACATGAAGTAACGATACAAGGTCATAAAGAACTTGTATGCTGGGGTGTTGCCCTTTATTTTCAATATTAGTTAAGTACCGTGGGTCAATTTCAATCAATGCTCCCACTTGTTCACGAGTTAAACCTCGTTTCAATCGAGCTTCTTTAATGGCTAAACCAAAGGCTCTAAAATCATATTTATCTTCTTTTTTACGCATAGTAGACCACCTCTATACATTTTATTGTTCCTACTGAATTAAAAACAGGTATAGAAAAACGTGTTATATGGTTTATAGGTTTATATTTAATAAAAAGCACTACTAAACGCCAATAAAAAAAACCGTTATATGGTAGTGCTATTTACGCTGTTAAAATATTGTATATTACTTCCAAATGGCGGTTTGTTGGAGGTCAACGTCGCCATGAAGTACATCATATACAATAAATTTCCTTACATTGGGTTCTTGTCAAAAAAAGTCGTCTATCTGCAATAGATAAGTACGTCCACCAATGTGGTTTTATAAATCATATAGATAGAATAACAGAAGCATGTAAACAGAGAAATAAATCTGTTTATATGCTTTTTTGGCTATTCAGAACTTTTTTACAAAGTTTATTTATCAGTAATGCAACAAATCCCCCTTTCACATTGGGACTAAGAGTGAAAGGAGATAAACGAGCAAGGCTCACTTCCTTTCCTAGACAGAAAGGGGGTGAGAAACATGAAACCATCTTCTTTTCAGACCACAATAGAAAATCAGTTTGACTATATCTGTAAACGTGCTATGGAAGACGAGCGAAAGAATTATATGCTTTATCTTTCAAGGATTGCAAAGCGTGAGGTGTCCTTTTCGGATGTTGGCGATTATCTTGTTAGCCAGTTTGCGACAACAGATAACTATTCAACTGACTTTCAGATTTTTACACTCAATGGGTTATCAGTAGGCGTTGAAAATGATTTGTTGAGTGAAGCATTACGTGAGTTGCCAGACAAGAAACGTGAAATTCTACTGCTGTTTTACTTTATGGACATGAGCGATTCAGAAATTGCAGACCTGTTGAAATTGAACCGTTCTACTGTCTATCGGCATAGAACCAGTGGACTAGCCTTAATTAAAAAGTTTATGGAGGAATTTGAAGAATGAAAACACAATATCCTATGATTCCCTTTCCTCTCATTGTAAAGGCAACAGATGGCGATACCGAAGCGATTAACCAGATTCTACATCATTACAGAGGGTACATAACGAAGCGTTCCCTACGACTTATGAAAGATGAATATGGCAATCAAAGTATGGTCGTTGATGAAGTCTTACGTGGAAGAATGGAAACCAGACTGATTACAAAGATTTTGTCATTTGAAATTAAGTAATATCCTCTCTCCTTTCGTGGAAGCGTGCTAAACCATTCCACGCTTCCCGAACAGGGAGGTTTGTTATTCCACCAAAGCATATTGAGCTTTCAATGTGTTTTGATAGGCTAACGAGCCATTGTTCTTTGAAAACTGAATAAAAGTAATCGAATACGTTTCGATAAGAAAAGAGCCAACGGAACTAACCGCCATGACCTATCTTATAAAGATAGCGAGCGATTCATGTTAGTGATCCGAGAAGCAATCTTTAGCAGGATTGCCTGCAACGACATTCTTATCGTGATAATGATACTCCCATACAGTCAATAGTCCGAGCGTGATAAAACCGTCGCAGGCAATGAGTATGGCTACATGAGAACCATGCAGGGGTGGAACTCCCGTGAGCTTTGCTAAAGCTGTTCGATTGCTGGTAAAACAACTTTTATGAAATCCAAATAAGTGATTTGGAAAGGAGGATTTTATGAAGCAGACTGACATTCCTATTTGGGAACGTTATACCCTAACCATTGAAGAAGCGTCAAAATATTTTCGTATTGGCGAAAACAAGCTACGACGCTTGGCAGAGGAAAATAAAAATGCAAATTGGCTGATTATGAATGGCAATCGTATTCAGATTAAACGAAAACAATTTGAAAAAATTATAGATACATTGGACGCAATCTAGCGTCGCCAAAGGGTCTTGTATATGATAAAATAGTATTAAGTCGTATCAAGGCTCTTTCCATAAAGGAAAGGAGCAAATGCCATGTCAGAAAAAAGACGTGACAATAAAGGTCGAATCTTAAAGACTGGAGAGAGCCAACGAAAAGACGGAAGATACTTATACAAATATATAGATTCATTTGGAGAACCGCAATTTGTTTACTCGTGGAAACTTGTGGCTACAGACCGAGTACCAGCAGGAAAGCGTGATTGTATCTCACTTAGAGAGAAAATCGCAGAGTTACAGAAAGACATTCATGATGGTATTGATGTTGTAGGAAAGAAAATGACACTCTGCCAGCTTTACGCAAAACAGAACGCTCAAAGACCAAAGGTTAGAAAAAACACTGAAACTGGACGCAAATATCTTATGGATATTTTGAAGAAAGACAAGTTAGGTGTAAGAAGTATTGACAGTATTAAGCCATCAGACGCTAAAGAATGGGCTATTAGAATGAGTGAAAATGGTTATGCTTATCAAACCATCAATAACTACAAACGTTCTTTAAAGGCTTCATTCTATATTGCTATACAAGATGATTGTGTTCGGAAGAATCCATTTGACTTTCAACTGAAAGCAGTTCTTGATGATGATACTGTCCCTAAGACCGTACTAACAGAAGAACAGGAAGAAAAACTGTTAGCCTTTGCAAAAGCTGATAAAACCTACAGCAAAAATTATGATGAAATTCTGATACTCTTAAAAACAGGTCTTCGTATTTCAGAGTTTGGTGGTTTGACACTTCCAGATTTAGATTTTGAGAATCGTCTTGTCAATATAGACCATCAGCTATTGAGAGATACTGAAATTGGGTACTACATTGAAACACCAAAGACCAAAAGTGGCGAACGTCAAGTTCCTATGGTTGAAGAAGCCTATCAAGCATTTAAGCGAGTGTTAGCGAATCGAAAGAATGATAAGCGTGTTGAGATTGATGGATATAGTGATTTCCTCTTTCTTAATAGAAAGAACTATCCAAAAGTGGCAAGTGATTACAACGGCATGATGAAAGGTCTTGTTAAGAAATACAATAAGTATAACGAGGATAAATTGCCACACATCACTCCACATAGTTTGCGACATACATTCTGTACCAACTATGCAAATGCAGGAATGAATCCAAAGGCATTACAGTACATTATGGGACATGCTAATATAGCCATGACGCTGAACTATTACGCACATGCAACATTCGATTCTGCAATGGCAGAAATGAAACGCTTGAATAAAGAGAAGCAACAGGAGCGTCTTGTTGCTTAGTAGTACAAATGAATTTACTACTTATTTACCACTTCTGACAGCTAAGACATGAGGAAATATGCAAAGAAACGTGAAGTATCTTCCTACAGTAAAAATACTCGAAAGCACATAGAATAAGGCTTTACGAGCATTTAAGAAAATATAAAAAGATAATTAGAAATTTATACTTTGTTTATATGAAAAATAAGGGTCTTGAAAAAATTCAGAGAGGCATTACAATCTTACAAGATTTAGAGTATGTAGATGGTGCAAGATATTATGAAAACTATTTTGCAAATCAGCTTTCAAATGAAGATTTGTAATATATTCTCGTTACATCGACTGATGAGAAATAAATAGCCTTGTAGATGGAGTGATAATTAGTAGTTTCTAGGCGCTAGAGTTTCTTTTTTCAGAAAAAAATATATTACAAAAAAGTGGGGAGTCCCACTTTTTTTGTTAGACTGGTTTCAATGAAATACTCTTTGAAATGTGAGAAAGGCCTGTTATGAAACTATTTTTAAGACATCATTTATTTAGAATACTGACCTTATCAAGGTTTTTGAGCTCAAGTGGAGCTTATATTTATAATCTGGTATTTATCGTTTATGCTGCGAGTCTACCCTTTAAAAATATAGCTGTATTTATGGCGAATATGATTACGATTTTACCTTTTCTATTTACTTTTTATGTTGGGATTAAGGCTGATCATACTCGGAATAAAGCAGGGACAATTATCTGGGTTGGTTGTGTGCAAAGTCTGCTATTTCTTTTGATTGCTAGTGTGATTCATGACCAGAACTTCGTAACGTTTGCTTTTATCTGTATGGTTAATATCTGTTCGGATATTTTATCAGATTATACAGCAGGCCTGCGTATGCCGATTATCCAGCATAACATTTCGGAAGATAAGCTCTATGAAGCTTATTCCTTTACTCAGTTTGTTTCCTATTTATCAAATCTAGGAGGTCAGTCCTTAGGAGTATGGTTACTCACAACCAGTCATCAAAATTTTTCTTTTGTTGCAATTGTGAATGCTGGCTTCTTTTTACTATCTTCTCTCATTTTGTTCAAAAATAGAAGAGAATTGACGCATTTGTCTGTAACGGTAGAGGATAAGTCGATTAGTTTACTTCAACAAGTTAAGGCAATCTATGCGGACATGGATGATATCTTTAGACAGAGAGAAAGTAAATCATTGCTTAAAATGATCCTTGTCATTTTAGTGATGAATACCTTGGGAGGAGCTGTTGGAGGTATTTATCACTTTTACTTATTAGACCATACTATCTATCATCTCAGCTATGCTCAAGCCCTATTTTTAATTGAATGTGTTAGCTTGGGAGGAGCTATTCTTGGTAGCCTAACTCCCCATGATTATTTTGGGAAATTGTCGTTTTCAAGTTTACTATCGCTTAATGCAATTCTGTTTGTCTTGCTTGCTACTGCTAATATTTTAGATTTTTCTCCTCTAGTAGGTGTTGTTTGCTTAGCCTTTGTCATGTATTTGATGTCGAAATCAATGCCTAAATTAGATACTCTGTTACTGTCTAATTTGAGCGCAGATGTATTAGCTCGAAGTAATAATCTCTTGAGTATGATTTTTTCCCTAACATTACCCTTGGGGATGTCTGTATTTTCCTTCTTAGCTTTACAAGATATTAGGCTTTGTTGGTGGGTGTTTTTGGTAGTGAGTGTGATAGGGTTGATTTTATCACTAGAAAAAAGAAGTTTTTCGGGTAAAAAAGTTTAACCTAGGGAAATCAGGCTTACTAGAAGGTCTTCCAGATTTGATTCGCGTGACGACTGTGACCTTGATTTCCCTTGTTGGGGAAACAGCTATGGCGGGGGCAGTTGGAGCTGGTGGTATTGGTAACGTAGCCATCGCTTATGGATTTAACCGCTACAATCACGATGTGACTATCTTGGCAACCATCATTATCATTTTGATTATCTTTGCAATCCAATTCTTGGGAGACTTCTTGACTAAGTCTTGAGCCATAAATAAAAAAGAGCTGTTTGGCTCTTTTTTAGTAATCAGATTTTCTGTGCAAATTTTTTACTCAAGGCTTGTCCAATCAAGGCACCAACTAGGGCTCCGATGACAATACTTGCGACAAATAGAAGGATGGTTCCAGGGTTTGGAGCAACCATGATACGGTCGATATATTCTTGTGATTTTCCTCTTGCTAGAAGGGTTGCCATATAGGTTTTGGGCGCAATCCACATAAGCAAGATTGGTCCTGTTGTACTAAAGGCAAAAATAAGGAAAGAAAGGAAGTTCTTAGTTTGGTTCTTGTATTTTCCGAGGTTAGCTACTCCATCTGCTAGGAGGCCACAGATAATTCCAGGAAGGAAGGCACCAGCACCGTGTTTAGTTCCCAAGAAAAAGAGAGCAATAACAAGACCGATAGTGGTAATGGCTCCAAAGCGTGGAACTTTTGCGACCAGAATCATATAGACGCTACCGCCGACAAGGGCAGTAAAGGCAGGCGCATAAAACATGTTTCCAGTTTGGTCAAAGAGATTGCCCAAAAGGACACCAATCCCCATGCAGAGGAAGTAAAGAACTGCAAAAAGAAGTGTAGTTAAGATAGATTTTTTCATGAATTGTCTCCTGATAATTTTTTCACAATTCTCATTGTACCATGGTTTGATGGGATTGTAAATGGATACTAGAAGTTTTTGAAAACGCTTGAAATATGATATAATAGTTTCATAGTTATTTTTAGGAGGATATCATGGGGAGATTTTTAGACTTTGTCTTTAATCGTTTCTTTTTAGGGATGATTGCGACAGCCTTCTTTTGGCTATTAACTTTAGCAGGAGGGACTATCCTTGGTCTAGCGCCGGCTAGTGCCACCTTGATGAGCCTATATGCAGAACATGGTTATAGCTTTCGGGAATACAGTTTGAAGGAGGCGTGGTCTCTTTATAAGCAAAATTTTGTCTCAAGCAATCTGATTTTCTATAGCTTTCTAGGAGTGGATTTAGTTTTGGTCTATGGCTTGTATCTCTTGGTACAATTGCCTCATCAGACTATTATTCATTTGATTGCGACCTTTTTGAATGTTCTAGTAGTTGCCCTGCTGTTTTTGGCTTATACAGTATCTTTGAAATTACAAGTTTATTTTGCCTTGTCCTATCGAAACAGTCTCAAACTATCCTTGATTGGCATCTTTATGAGCTTAGCGGCTGTGGCAAAGGTTCTCCTTGGAACTGTGCTACTTGTGGCAATTGGTTACTATATGCCTGCCCTACTTTTCTTTGTAGGAATTGGGATGTGGCATTTCTTTATCAGTGATATGTTGGAACCGGTTTATGAAAGTATCCATGAAAAATTGGCGACAAAGTAGGATGAAGCAGTTTTGGCTACATACGCTTCTGCGAACCTACAGTTCAGTTATGATCATTATTATTGCGAGTTTTGCAATTTTACTCTCTTACGCTGACTGGGATTCACGGGAAAAGGAAGCCCAGAGAGTAGCCCAGCGTGTAACTGCTAGAACAGTGAGTGAAATTGAATATTACCATAGAGAGTCAACCCAGATAGCTCAGGCTTTAGTTGAAAATCAAGCTCGTATTGAGGGAATCTATAAATACTTTAGCCTTAGCATGCCAGACTATTTTTACTGGCAATTAGAGCGGAAAGCTTCGCCTTATATATCAGTCTCTCTGCATGAAAATGTTGATGACCTCTATGTTCGAAATGATTTTGTAACTGGAGTGGCCATTGCTTTTCAAGATTACAAGGAAGTCTATGTTTCTACTAAAGACAAACGTAGTGGAGAAAAAATCAGGGCTGAGGATTTCAAACCAGCAGGAAATAGTTTTGCCATTCCAGTGTCAGACCCAGTGTCAGATCAAGACTTAGGAGTGATTTACATCTCCTTGGATCCTGCTGTTTTATACCATGCCATTGATAATACTAGAGGTCATACTCCGATGGCAGTAACAGTGACCTCACCTTTTGATACGGAGATTTTTCATATTGGTGAAACAGTTGATAAGGAGAGTGAGAATTGGCTCGTTGGCTTAACTTCTCATGGTTATCAGGTTCAGGTGGCAGTTCCCAAAAACTTTGTTTTACAAGGAACAGTGACTAGCTCTGCTTTGATTGTGAGCTTGAGCCTGCTCTTTATTGTCATTCTTTATCTGACTTTGAGGCAGACCTTTGCCAACTATCAAAAGCAGGTAGTGGATTTGGTGGATTCCATTCAGGCTATTGCCCAAGGAGAGGAAGGTCTTCGTATTGACACACTTGAAAAGGATCAGGAATTGCTCTTAATCGCGGAGACGACCAATGATATGTTGGATCGATTGGAAAAGAACATCCATGATATTTACCAGTTAGAGCTTAGTCAAAAAGATGCCAATATGCGAGCCCTGCAGGCGCAAATCAATCCTCATTTTATGTATAATACGCTGGAATTCTTGCGCATGTATGCAGTTATGCAGAGTCAAGACGAGTTAGCAGATATCATTTATGAGTTCAGTAGCCTCTTGCGTAACAATATTTCCGACGAAAGAGAAACTCTTCTCAAACAGGAATTAGAATTTTGCCGTAAATATAGCTATCTCTGCATGGTTCGCTATCCCAAGTCCATTGCCTATGGTTTCAAGATAGATCCAGAGTTAGAGAATATGAAGATTCCTAAGTTTACCTTACAACCGCTGGTAGAAAATTATTTCGCGCATGGTGTTGACCACAGACGGACAGATAATGTGATTAGCATCAAGGCTCTTAAACAGGATGGTTTTGTGGAAATTTTGGTGGTCGATAATGGTAGAGGAATGTCGGTTGAAAAGCTGGCAAATATCCGAGAAAAATTAAGTCAGAGACATTTTGAACACCAAGCCAGTTACAGTGATCAAAAGCAGTCTATCGGGATTGTCAATGTCCATGAGCGTTTTGTGCTCTATTTTGGGGATCGCTATGCTATTACTATAGATTCTGCAGAGCAAGCCGGTGTTCAGTATCGTATTACAATTCAAGATGAGTAGAAAGGGAGAAAATGTATAAAGTATTATTAGTAGATGATGAGTACATGGTGACAGAAGGTCTGAAACGTTTGATTCCCTTTGATAAGTGGGATATGGAGGTCGTCGCAACAGCCAGTCATGCCGATGAAGCCCTAGAATATGTTCAGAACAATCCCGTCGATGTCATCATTTCAGATGTCAATATGCCCGACAAAACAGGGCTTGATATGATTCGGGAGATGAAAGAAATCTTACCAGATGCTGCCTATATCCTGCTTTCAGGTTATCAGGAGTTTGATTATGTAAAAAGAGCCATGAACCTTAGTGTGGTGGACTATCTGGTCAAGCCTGTTGATAAGGTAGAGTTAGGAAATCTGCTGGAGAAGATTGCAGGTCAGCTCGGCGAGAGAGGAAAGAAAAGTCAGACCCTCAGTCAAGATTTAGACGAGGCTGGATTTGTTAGTTATCTAGGAGGTAAGGAGAATTGGTGGATAGGTCTATCCAAGGAAAAACAAGGCTCTTTCACTATTCCCTACTATGTATTGGGTCAAGACTGGCAGATTTTCATTTCTGACCAACCCCTAGATGGTTTAGTCGTTACTCCCTTTGAAGCTCCCTATCAAGAACACTTTGAACGCTGGAAGCTGAATGCTGAGAAAGCCCTCTTTTACGGTTCTGTAAATTTAAAACAGTCTGAGAGTCTCTTTGCCTATTACGAACCGATTTATAGGGTTATCATTCAGGGGAACCTCAATCAAATCGTGGAAGAGTTGAATCTTTTGGAGAAGGTAGTTCTTGAAAATACACCTCGTGTTCCGATTACCAAACAGCTTTTTATCCAGTTTGTCATGGATGTCTTTCACTTGTTTGAACATCTAAAAGCTGATGATATGACGGACATTGTCAAAACCATTCATGCTATTCAATCCTTCGATGAATTGGTTTCTTATATCAAGGAAACTCTGACCAGCTTTTTCGGTCAATACCGTATGAATGAAAATGTGGTCAGTGTGCTGGAAGTCATTGGTCGTGATTATCAGAAAGAACTTTCCCTCAAGGATATCAGTAAGGCTCTCTTTATCAATCCTGTCTATTTAGGGCAGTTGATTAAGCGAGAAACCGATTCGACCTTTGCAGAATTACTAAACAAACAACGTATTAAGGCTGCCCAGCAGCTCTTGCTTTCAACCAGTGACAGTATCGAAGATATTTGTTATGCTGTTGGTTACAGTAACCTTGGATATTTCTATAAAGTGTTCCGAAAATTGTGCGGAAAATCGCCAAAAGCCTACCGAAAACAGGTAGAAACGATACTGTAAGATTTGTATTCCTTTACAAAATGTGCTATAATAAAAATAATATTATTAGGAGGTTCTATCATGAAAAAGAAACCAATTTATCTATGGGTCTTGCTAATCTTGTCTGCTCTTATTTCAGCAATGTCTCTGTTTGGAATGTTGAGTCCCTTACCTAGCAAAGAAGCTCTTCGTGCCGCTCAGAAACAAGTTGCAGGGGTCAGTGCTCAGCAATTAGAAGACCAGCTTAATTACAACTATGGAGTAGCAGAAGCGTATCATTCTATTTTTAATATGGCCTTGATTGTGCTATCTGCTATTTTAGTGGTCGTAGCGATTGTCTTCCTTATTCGTAAGAATTTGCAATATGCAAACTATACTTACGTTGGCTATGTTTTGTTAGCTATTATCGGTTCGATTTATGGCTATGTTGGTTTACAGGACGCTGTGCAGTTGGTTCAAGATGAGAGCATGCGTTTGACAATGAGTATTGGTTCAAAAGCTGTCAGCATTTTCTATATCGTCATCAATGTTCTCTTCCTAGCTCTTGTCTTCTATAAGATGTGGCGTCAGCAGAAAGCCTTGGCAGAAGAAGAGGAAGCAGAAAATCTTGCCTAAGTATTGACAAAAAAGAACTATCAAGATACAATCTTGGTAGTTCTTTTTCGATTAAAAATAAAATCATGGAGGTACATATGAAGACAATTTCTTTAGTTTATATTAGTTTGAGTGGCAACACTGAAAGTTTTGTGACGCGCTTGAAAGATTATCTCTTGTCCCAGTACGAGGGGATTGAAGTCCAAAAGATTCATATCAAGGATTTGGTCAAGGAAGGTCATGATTTCTATGAAATGGACCACCCTTACGTCGCTTTTTTGCCGACCTATCTCGAAGGTGGGAATGGCGTGGATAATGGAGATGTCGAGATTTTGACGACACCCGTTGGGGATTTTATCGCCTATGGTGACAATGCTAGTAAGTGTTTTGGTGTGGTTGGTTCAGGGAATCGTAACTTTAATAACCAATACTGCCTGACAGCCAAGCAATACAGTCAACGTTTTGGCTTCCCTGTATTGGCTGACTTTGAAATGCGAGGCATGCTGGAAGACATCAAACGTGTCGCAGCGATTATTGCAGATTTGTATGAGTTGGAGAGGGAGAATTAAAGTCAATATGAGAGGCGCTTGGGATTTTTCAACTGTTTTTTTGAGTATAAACAGTCTTTGAGAACGTAAAAAAGCATAAGTTCAGGTCTTCGAAACCTTGTTCTTATGCTTTTTATCATAGAAATATTTGTTGCATTTTCTCTTGAAATGAAACCTTATACTCAATGAAAATC
>NZ_VMMZ01000084.1:0-9750 GCF_013277475.1 Streptococcus sp. k-628 | reverse complement strand
GCAACACTAGCAGCTCCAAAATGGTATTTACGAATGGAATAACGGAAAATTTTCTCTCCATTACCATCATTCTTTTTCTTGAACATAAGTGAATCCTTTCCTCGCCTGAGGCTTTCTCCGAGCTTAGAAAGCGCACAAAAAGCCGATAGACGATAATATATCAACTATATAGTAACATTTCTGACATACAAATCAACCCTCTCGCTGATAAGATGGAATCAGGAAATACAAGAAAAAAGCGACATTATATATATATATATATATATATATATGCACAGACATATAAAACCTTTTGATACAGCCTATTTTTTAACAAATAGACGAGAGTTATACTATATTTATATATGTACAACATCCTCTGCGCCAATATTACAATATTGTTACATTTTGATTACAAAAACATTTCAAAATATATGATAGAAGCCTGAGTATTTTATAGTAATTTCCTTCCTATCAATTAGATCAACCAGTTGAGTGTCACACCCTATCCTCAGTCAAGGACTATTGCCAGCATTTCCTAGCCAATAGGGCGCTCCAAATCACCTATTCTAAGTCCATCACTAGCTTGGTCAGTAAGATACAGACTGCAAGGTGACGCTGACGTGGTTTGAAGAGATTTTCATTGAGTATAATTTTAACTTCTTACTTTTCATTCCTATTCCTTAAATAAAAAGCTCACTAAAAAAGTGAGCAACATTTCCAATGAGATACTTCTGTTGACGAGCGCGTCTCTCCGCCCCCTCATTGCCTTGCGAAGAGGCTTAGCGAATCGAAAGGAGGTGTTTTTTCCTGTTTTCAATTCTACTTATTTTTGCACATTTTTTTAATTTTATCAAGCAAAAAAACGCAAGCCGAAGCCTGCGAAAAGTTTTTTTATAACCATTTAATTTCTTTCACATCTGTTTTACGAACTTTAGCATATTTCTTAGCGCTTGTAAAATGTAGAGTAACCGGTTTAAACATTCCACTTTTATCTCTTCGTAAACCTAAAATTGCGGATCTTTTGTTTCTATCTTCAAAAAATATGACATCCAACTTCATAGTGTTTTTAGATAAATCTTTGGCTAGGATACAACAACTTGTTATCCTAGAATAGAAGATATCACCGATAAAACTATACAAAGATATCCTTTCTATAACATCGTTGTACATGGGATTATTTTTATATTCTTCCAAAATAAAAACACCAGCTTGAATAGCAGGTATTGTTTGACTAGCATAATCTCGTGTGATTTTGTGCAAGCCAAATAAGTGATGTAAATCAGTCAAGCAAAAATCTACTTCGAAAGTCTCTAAATGCTTATAATTCGTTGATACTTGACATGTTTTTCCATCGAATTTCTCTTGATAATCTAAAATACAATCAAGTAATTTCAACGACAAACTCCATATTTTCTCAAAATAAAAAAAGCACGGGGCAGTTCTCACTACTGCCCAAAGTGGATGATTAGAGTCGGCTTCTCTAACTCCCTATGTTGTGCTTATTAGGCTTATCGCAAGGGAACAGTTTTTAGCTCTGCCAAGCCACATAGCGTGCTTACTACTATGTGTCCATGTCTCCATGGATTGCCGAGCGGTTTAACGACGTTTTGGGAGTCGGGATAACGAGAAAAGTGATACTTTTACGTTTTTTCCAACTTAATTATGACATCTTTCTTTAAAAAAGTCAATATTTATCGCTTTCTTTAACGAAAAAAATCCCACAAGAACGAATCCTGTGGGGAGATACACATTTTAGAAAAGCTTTCCTTTATTCTACTATTTTTCTTGTATTTTATCATTCAGTATGATAAAATACAAGTTTTTTTGATAAAATAACCAAAAACTACTCGCTATCCCCTCTCATATCACCCTACATATCGTTTGACATGCGACTGATAGTTCAGGGAAACTTCAAGGACAACTTTTCTCTCATCCCCTATGTAGGTCATTTCTACTCTTATAGGCTCAATTTGACACTTTTCTTCTTCGAAGTGCTCATATGCCTACTGAATAGTGAGTTCGATTTATCCAAATTTATTTTTGTCTATTTTGATGAACACTTCCACGAAGATAGTCTGAAAAAGAAGCCGCCCCAATTTTCCTTCTCTTTTTAAGCATATTATTCCAGATATGATTGCCCTCTTGTTCAGTAATAAATTGCGCTTTAAACGCTTCAATCGGTTTACATTGTCAAATTTAGATTTTATTTGAGCATAACTTTCTAGTTTGCTTTTTGATTTTTATTTAATATAGTAGCAAAAATTGAAGGAAATATCTCCACAAGAAAACGCATACTATTAAGCTTTTTCAAGACCTAATAATATGCGCTGTTCTGATTTGAAAGACATTCCATTATTATTTTACTGTTATCAAGCCTTCAGGCTCGACTGTAAATTCTGGTTTTTCTGCTATCGTACCATCCTCTTTAAGGTAATACCAGCCATCATTTGATTTGACAAAGGCATTGGAAACCATGTCCCCATTTTGACTATCAAGATAGTACCAAGTCTCCTTGTATTTGATCCAGCCTGTTTTCATGGCGCCCTCTGTGTCAAAATAATACCACTTCTCAGCGATTTTCTTCCAGCCTGTCGCCATTTCGCCTGACTGATCAAACCAGTACCAGTTGCCGTCTGTGTGCTTCTTCCAGCGATCTGCAAGCATATATCCTGAACCGTCAAAGTAATACCAGGTACCATTGACTTTCTCAAACTTATCTTTTGGATAAGAACCGTCTGAGTGTACATACCAGGTGCCAGTATCGTTCTGTTGCCATCCTGCTTCAATCGTCAAGCCGTTTTCAATATCCTGCTTAAACTGCTCACGGCTAATACCCCATTTGGCAAGATAAGGATAGGGGTCAATGTGATCTGAGTTGTTGTCAGGTTGGTTATTGGTGCAATATTCGTGTGTCTTGATACCTGCCAAGTCGTCTGTATCAAGTGTTTTAGGTATCCCAGCCTCGTCTGCTAGATTGCGCAAGAGTTCGATATAGAGACGATAGTCAATCAGAAACTCTTCTTTTGATTCATGGCTTTCAATCAGTTCAACTTGTGCATAACCTTCTGCATTCCAACCGCCCCCAACGTCCCAGGCACCATTATCAACAGGTCCTACCTGCATAACACGACCATTACCGACTACGTGAGAAAAGAAGCCCAATTCAGGATCTTTTCTGTAATGGTAGTCAGCCTCATTTTGAACCGTTGAGTTGGGGTTGCCTGTGGAATGGGCATGGACTTGCCTATATGGTTGCACGCCGACTTGAGGCAAATCTGTTCTTAATTTACTCACATCAATTTCCATATTCTACTCCTTATCAATTAAAACAACTTATTTTTTACAATCCAGAGCTAGAAACTCCTTTATTTATACCTTACAAAGAAGACAATCCTAGTCACGATTAGGCTTGTAGATAGAACTTTAAAATGCACTATTTTGACACTGTAAATAGGACTGATAAGGTCTGCATTCTATCTACAATAACACCCCAGACTAAAAAGCTTTTCAAAAGTATATTTTTACAGTCTCTATATGTCCTTTTCATAAATACTATACTTTATTATATCATATAAAAGAAATCAAAAGTCTGTTAAACTATTTTCAAGACCAAACTAAAGATGACAGCACAAGTTTTTTCGATTTTCACCAGAGGAAATGGATTTTATTAGCAAATACAGCTAGGAGAGCACTTTGGTTGCCAAGATAGCCTTGCCTTCTTTTATCAAGGGGTGACGGAATAATGAGAAGTACAGTTGAACTGTCATGGCAACCCAGATGAGCGGTTCGCAAAGGATAACTCCCTTATAGCCTGCCCAAGGGATAATCAAGACCACAAAAGCGATTTTCCCGATTAGTTCGATAAAGCTAGAAACCAGAGGAAGAACCTTTTGCCCCAAGCCCTGCAAGCAATTGCGATAAATCAACAAGAGACTCAAAATAGGATAAAAGGCTGAACTGATTTGCAGATAGAGACTACCATTTTCTATCAAGTAACCATCTGTCGAACTAGCCAGGAAGGAAACCAAGGCTGGACTAGCAAACAAGAGGAAGACACAAACAAAAATTGCCCAGGATATACTTAAACGACTGCCGATTCGAAGACCTTGAACAATGCGGTCTGGGCGCTTAGCACCTAAATTCTGAGAAGCATAGGTCGTCATCGAAGCGGAAATAGCAGTCATAGGAAGAAGGGCGAAGGCCATAATGCGTCGCGCCGCTGTTTGAGCACTAATAATCACGGCTCCAAAAGTATTAACAGAAGACTGTAAAATCACACTGCCGATGGACACAATTGAACTCATCAAGCCCATAGCCAAACCTTGCTCCAAGAGATCCGCGTACAAGGACTTATCCCATTTGAAATGCTTAAACTGAGGCAAAAGTTCTGGCACGCTCTTACGAATATAGTAAAAACAGAGAATCGCTGATAAACCTTGCGAAATAATGGTAGCAAGGCCCGCAGATTGAACCCCCAGTTGCAGTTGCGTAATGAAATAGAGATCCAGAGCTACATTGACCAAGGCAGAGAAAATCAAAAAGCCAAGGGCAGCCAGACTGTCCCCAATAGATCGCAACAAACCTGCAAAAAGATTATAGGCAAAGCTGACACCGACACAGGTCACAATCATAGAAATATATTGATAGGATTGAGGGAGTATTTCAGCAGGAGTATCTAGGTACTGTAAAAGAGGATACAAACCAAAAAAGCCCAGCAACATAACTACAATACTCAAAAGTGCACCTAAAATCCAGGTGGCTGCTACTGCTTCCTTGATTTTAGTGAAATTCCGAGCCCCGTAATAACGGGCAATGACAATCCCCATGCCATTGCCAACACCAAGTGTAAAACCTACAATCAGGTCAAAAATCGCTGTCGTCGCCCCTACCGCCGCCAAGGATTCTTGACCAAGAAATCGTCCAACAATCAAGACATCAGCAGTATTATAGAGCTGTTGAAAAATATTTGATAGCAAGATTGGGAAGGCGAAGCTTAAGAGCGAGGGAAGAATCGGACCATGTATCAGGTCCACTGTTCGTTTTTTATTCATAAAGCTATTATATCAGCTTTCTAGTGGAGCCACAAGAAACAGCAAACCATAGTCAATCTGAAATCTTGAATCAAAAATCGAAAAAGTAGCGGATTTCTCCACTACTTTAACAGCTTATTCTTCAATTTCGATTTCAAGTTCGTCGCCTAGGTCAAGTGTGACTTCTTCATTCACAGAATCTGCTTGAACTGCTTCATCTTTTTTGTTTTCAGTATCTTGTTCTGAAGCTTCTTCTCCATCAATCAAGCCAAATTTAGAACGGACTTGCTTATCAATTTCATCAAAGATTTCTGTGTGCTCTGCCAAGTATTTCTTAGCATTCTCAGAACCTTGCCCGATTTTTTCATCCTTGTAAGAATACCAAGCCCCTGCTTTTTTGATAATATCCAAATCGCTTGCAATCTTCAAAAGCTCACCAGTCTTAGAAATTCCTTCTCCGTACATAATTTCAACTACGGCTTCCTTAAACGGTGGAGCTACCTTATTTTTTACAACCTTAATCTTAGTTTCTTTACCAACATTGTTTTCTTTTTGGTCACCAGTTCCCTTAATTTGTGTATTACCACGAACATCCAAACGCACTGAAGCATAGAATTTCAGAGCACGTCCACCAGGTGTTGTTTCTGGATTTCCAAACATGACTCCAACTTTTTCACGCAATTGGTTGATAAAGATGGCAATTGTTTTGGTTTTATTGATAGAAGCACCAAGTTTACGCATAGCCTGACTCATCATACGAGCCTGCAAACCAACGTGGTTATCTCCGATATCTCCATCAATTTCCGCACGAGGTACAAGGGCTGCAACTGAGTCGACCACGACAAGATCAACTGCACCTGAATCAATCAATTTTCCTGCAATCTCAAGACCTTGCTCTCCTGAGTCTGGTTGAGACAAGAGCAATTCGTCAATATTGACACCAAGAGCCGCAGCATAAGCTGGATCAAGGGCATGTTCCGCATCAATAAAGGCTGCAATCCCACCTTCTTTTTGCGCTTGCGCAACTGCATGAAGGGCAACCGTTGTCTTACCAGATGACTCTGGCCCATAGATTTCGATGATACGTCCCTTAGGATAACCACCTGAACCAAGGGCAATGTCAAGAGCCAAAGAACCTGAGCTCATCACTTGCACCTTTTGCTCCGCACGTTCACCCAAACGCATGATTGACCCCTTACCAAAGTCTTTCTCAATCAATTTAAGAGCGTCATTCAAGGCCTTTTCACGTTCTGCCCCAAACTTTTTTGAAATTTCATCTAATTTTTTTGGTTTTTTCGCCATTCTATTCTCCTACATTCTAATGGTCCTTAGACCTATCTACTATTATATCAAAAGTTAGTCACTTAATAAAGCCTTGCGAACTAGGTTAAAGGCATGCATAACCGCAATGTGGCGTACATCTGCTCGACTTCTACCTCCAATATTCACCTTGATAACCTCAGTTCCTTGCTCTTGAGCCAAGCCTATGAAGACTGTCCCAGCTGGGTGCCCTTCTAAGCTATCCGGTCCTGCTACTCCAGTCAAACTAATTCCAAAATCAGACTGGGTCTTGATTCGTGCCTGCTCAGCCATCTTCTGAGCTGTAAATTCAGACACCACACCATGTTCTTCCAAATCCTTGGCAGGAATATCCAACATCTTTGATTTTTCCTCCAAGCTATAGGTTACAAAACCACCCTTAAATATACTGGAAGCTCCTGAAAAATCCGCTACCCTAGCTTGGAAAAGCCCTGCCGTCAAACTCTCTGCAGCCGTGATAGTTTTCCCTTGTTTTTTCAGTTCTTCTACCACAATGCTGGCTAAACTAGTTTCTTCCCCATAACCATAGCAAAGTTCTCGTAAAGAAAAGCCTTCGAAAGTCTGGTGATCCAAGATTTGATGTTCCAAGATATCCAGCGCCTGATTTGCCTCTTCTTGACTGCTAGCCTTTGTTGACAGACGCAGAGTGACTTCTCCTGTCTTGGCATAAGGGGCCAAGGTAGGATCTGTTTGATTAGCAATTAAATCAGCCAAAATCGTCACCAGCCGGCTCTCGCCAATTCCAAAGAAACGAAGAACTCGGGAATACAGCTTGCTCCCTGTCATCAACTTTGGTAGAAGTTGGTTTAAAACCATAGGCTTTAATTCACTTGGCGGACCTGGAAGGACGACATAGGTCACTCCGTCTACTTCTAATATTCCGCCCACAGCCAGTCCTGTTTCGTTTGGCAGCGGAGTCGCTCCTTCTACAAGTTGAGCTTGTCTTTCGTTATTCGGTGTTCGGGCATAGTCTGGTCTCTGGGCAAAAAAGACATCCAACTTCTCCTGCGCCTGAGGGTCAAAGACTAATTCTTTCCCTAAAAATTTAGCCAGAG
Organism: Streptococcus sp. k-628; assembly: GCF_013277475.1. Taxonomy (NCBI): domain Bacteria; kingdom Bacillati; phylum Bacillota; class Bacilli; order Lactobacillales; family Streptococcaceae; genus Streptococcus; species Streptococcus sp. k-628. The sequence continues at coordinate 2,363 of NZ_VMMZ01000084.1, read as the reverse complement.
TTTGTTTGGTCAAATCGTCCTCAGTCGGCCCCAAACCACCTGTCAAAATCACCAGACTGCTACGTTGACTGGCAATCTCAAGTAAAGACAAGAGACGAGCTTCATTGTCTCCTACAGCTGTCTGAAAATATACGTCTACTCCAATCTCAGCTAGTTTTTCCGACAAAAACTGAGCATTGGTGTTGACAATCTGTCCTGTCAAAATCTCTGTTCCAACAGCAATGATTTCTGCTTTCATGTTTCCTCCTACCTATCTATTCGTATTTTTTTGAAAAAATCGCAGGAAATTTCCTACGATTGATTTTTTATTTGTATCAAAAGTTAATTATCTTCATCACCAACAGGGGCTCTGCCAAATAAATCTTCAAATAAAACCGCATTGGTTTCAAGCTGAGTGACTTCTTCTTGTCCCAAAGAACGTCGGAGTAGATTTTGCATTTCCAACATATGGGCTCTCGAAACAATCTGGTAAGAAACACCTTGAAGCATCTCTCCTTCACCCTGCAACTGCTGAGTTTCAATAGTTTTAAATGAATCTTTATAGCCTAGCAAGTTAGGGATACTTTTTGCAGACAAATCAATATTGGTCTGCATATTGTCACTCAAAGCTTTTAGAATCTCTTGATAATGACCAACGCTATTTAAACTGAGAGCTTTTTCCATGACTTTTTGAATAACTTCACGTTGACGTTTTTGACGACCATAATCCCCCTCAGGATCTTGGTAACGCATTCGTGCATAGACTAGGGCTTCTTCTCCCCCAATATGTTGCTCCCCAACACCGATAGAAATGGTATTAAATTCTTCTTGGTCACTGATAGAAATTGGGAAACCTAGGGTATTATTGACTGTAATACCACCTACTGCATCCACTAGTTTTTGCAACCCTTTCATATTGACCATCACATAGCGATCAATATGGATATTCATCATTTTTTGAATGGTTTCTATAGCAAGCTCTGCTCCACCATCTGCATATGCTGAATTCAGTTTCGCTTCATGAGCCTGACCATTCCCTGATTCAATGCGGGTCAGAATATCCCGTTCTAAACTCATCATCGTTGTTTTTTTCGTTTTAGGATTCACTGTCATCAAGATCATGCTATCACTTCTACCGACCCAAGTTTCAGTTCGTTCAGCATTTCCGGTGTCCACTCCCATTAACAGAATGGTTAGAGGTTCAGTCGCTTCAATAACCTTGGTTTCTTCGCCGATTTTTTTATAGGTTTTAGCTAAGGTTTCTGTCCCTTGTTGATAAATAGTATAAGCAAAAATACCTGCTCCTACTACAGTTACAGAAAGTAAAGCTAGCACCATTCCAATAATTTTTTTAACCATATTTCTACTAATCGATCAGTTTACCCATCAAGTAAACATCGATAAATTTCCCTTCTTCTATATATGCTCCACGCTCTTGGCGACCTTCAATGACAAAGCCATGCTTTTGATACAGATGAACTGCAGCCTGATTACGAGTTTGGGCAGTCAGTTGGAGACGACGCAGAATGCCACTTGCTTGTGCCCACTCTATCGCTTCTTCTAGCAACAAACTTCCCAAGCCATTATTCCAATATTTCTTACCAATCACAATGAAGAGGTCTCCAATATGACGGACTCTCTTACGCTGGTCAGCTGTGATATTTACAAGACCAGCAATTTCATCATTCAGCAAGGCAAGTAAAGTGATTTGATTTTCTGAGTGAGCCTGTTTATCCAAAAACAACTCCATCTCAGTATCTGTCAATAGAATACCTTCCCCGTCCAGACTAGTAAAATCTGTCTCCAAACTTACACGATTTAAAAAGGTCACTAATTCAGCTGCATCTTTGGGCTCTGCTTCCCTAATGAGCAATTCATACTCCATGTTGAAGCTCCTCTAAGAGTTTTTCTGCACGCAACCCCTTTGCTTGGAAATGTAATCTGCGACCGTCTTCTTCTTTTAGAATTTCCAATTCTAAATAAGTATCTGGCAAGGCATCTCCTAAGAGATTTCCCCACTCAATAACAGTCACGCCTCCACCAAAGAGAAATTCATCTAAATCAATAGAATCAGCATCCCCCTCTATACGATAAACATCTAGGTGGTAAAGCGGAAGACGCCCCTCATACTCTCTTACGATAGTATAGGTTGGACTTTTAATCATTTGAGAAATCTGTAAACCTTTAGCAAGTCCTTTAGTAAAGGTTGTTTTACCTGCACCCAGTTCTCCAGTTAAAATTAAAACATCATTCTTTTCTAATAAATGACCCAAACGCTCCCCTAAGGCTTGCAGTTCTTCTTCATTTTTTGTGTACATATTCTTATTATACCAAAAACTTTTCTTTTGTGTCTATTTTCCTGCTAAACTTATACTCAATGAAAA
>NZ_VMMZ01000083.1:0-8309 GCF_013277475.1 Streptococcus sp. k-628 | reverse complement strand
TGGAGTGCTTGGTTTGACAACAACTTTAACTGGAACTTCTTGGCTAACTCTATCGGTTCTATCTTTCTCAAAGACATTTGCAATGTAAGTACGGGTACCAATACTTGTCACATCTGGTGTCGTTTTCCACGCAGCGTCAAAATCACTTGGGAACGTCTGTTCAGTCCCTCTTTCAGTATAAGAAATTCCATCTTTCGGATTTGATTTCAATTGTTCAAGTTCTGCGCTACCTCTTACACCCGTAATTGTCTTCCCTGTAAAGTTACGGTCTTTGGCAACATATACAGAAGCTGCATCGCTCGTCGCATCAAAGACGGTTTGAGTCACCCTTACTGGTACAGTTGAAGAACCTGGTAGACTTGATTGCTCTGTTTGACGTAGATAGCGCCCCTCAGGCAATGCATAGCTCCACTGTCCGTTTACAGGAGTTACGTCTACTCGACCTTGTGTTCCTCGTCCATCTTGGAATTGAATAGTTACTTTGGTCGCATTCTGAAGAGCGGTTCCTGAAATTGTACGGTCAGCATCTGACAGCTTATTATCATGAGTAAACGTAACTGTCGGAACTTCTGGTTTGGCTACAACCGCATGAGAAATATCAATAGTAGAACCATCCGGGAAGTTAATCACAGCTACTTTCGCCTTATCGTCCGTAGTTCCTACTGTATATCTTGTCGATGCTGGAAGCACCGTGCCATTTAGCTCTTGGATTTTATCTTTAAAGCTTGTTTTGGCTGTTGGTGTAAAGTTACCATTCGTGATTGCTGCATCATTATAGGTGACTTTTTCTTCAGCTGTTGGGTACTTGACAGTGTCACGATAATAGTCCGCATGGCTCTGAATCACGACATTTCTTTCAAGAAGATTAGACTCTGCTCTTGCAGCATCTATCGTTGACAAAACAAGAGTATAGTTACCTGGAGCGATTCGACCATTTGCTTGAGCACTGACAGGAGTTCCTTCAATATTATTAGCAATATCTCGACCAGTGAATACACGAACACGAAGTCTTCCTCTGTTAGAAGCGGCATAACCTACAGTCAATCCGTTATCATCTTCCACATCCTCTCCCTTGAACAAGTCTTTCAACTCATCTACAGTAGGCGATGGGATTTTTTGCCCGTTTTGTACTTCTTTGCCAGTTTCCCAAGAAACTGTCGGAATGGTATTGGTTGGTTCTTCAGATAAAATCCAATCTAGGTCAGAAACACGCCCAACTGAAACCGGTCCATTGATGTTTCCACCATTGTAGTAGTGAGCTCGGAACTTCACATTTCCCCTATCAGAACCAATAGTAAACGGTGAGCTATACAAAGCAGCATCTGTATCTTTGACCTGGAGGGTAACCTTAGTCATAGATGGATTATCCGGATCTGCTTCACTTACTAGTTCTAGTTTGTTCGCCTTATCTGCATCCGTAGATAGCGTCCATGTGTCGCCAACTTTCTTCAGACCGATATCCACTCCACCGCGAGCAGTTGTTCCTCCGATACGGATGTATCCAGAAGTTGTATCATGCGGAATGTGAACTGTAATCTTACGTCCTGCTTGGAGTGGTGTATCGATAATTGCACGTCCCATTACAACACCAACATTCGTTGCTTCAGACTCTACATTATTTTTCACTTGCACAAGACTCACTGGAGTAGCGGTGTATTTGGCATTAAAGCGTGAGCTTGTTTGTGTTAGGAACTCATCTGCTCCAAGCTTATAAGTCCAACTACCGTCTGCTTCAGGAATGATTTCTTTGATGCTACCATTTTGTAAGGTCAATTTCACTTTTTCTGCACCTGGCATAGCCTGACCAGAAATGGTACGTGCAGTTGACAAGAGACCTGGTGTTACATTCGGACGACTCTCTAAATCATTCACCGTTGGTGCTGTTGGTTTAGAGATAACTGTTACATTCACAGTTTCACTTGACCCATCTTGGTAAGTCAAGGTAGTTGCAACAACTTTAGTCGTTCCTGCAGCAATAGCGGTTTGTGGATTTTTAGCTACAACGGATTGTTTGGTTGCGACTGTTACACCTGTAGCTAATTGCTCATTTGTAGGTGTCGCACCCGCAGCGATAACAACATTTTGGGTTGTTGGAGCTGTGTGTTCTGGGATGTTGTGATTTACGCTATTTGCTTGAGACTGAACATCATTTTTTCCTCTAGTAGAGGCTGTTGTGATAGCTGTATCTCTATTTACTTTTGTGTAGTCAAATGTAACCTTGCCATTTGCTAGGCTGACACCATCTGGTAAGTTTGTTTTAGATGTCCAATTAGTTCCTTCTTTAGTCAAGGTTACTGTGGTGCTGGTATTTTGTTTGTTCTTATAAGTTAAGGTCACATCTTCTGCATCTGTTGGTAAGGTAACTTCTACATCACCATTTTGACGTGTAGCACTAGTTGTTACGCTCGGTTGTTCAAACTTGGCTTTACTTTCTACTGTAACAGTTGTTCTATCGTCATTTGATGCGATGACAGAAACGGTTGTTCCGTCAGCCACCAAACCTTTTGGCAAGGTAAAGCGATTACCATTAGCAGTAATACCTGTCACATTTCCCCAACGTCCTTGGGCGTCCTTGCTATAGTGAAGTGTTTCAGTTGTATTATTTCGCTGGTTGCGGTAGGTCAAATCAAACTTGGTAGCCGTATCTGGTACAGTAATATCAACTGAACCATCTGCTTGGGCTACATTCGTCAAGCCTTCCAAGCGTCCTAAAACTTTATGAAAGGCATTCTCAGATGGTTTGGTTTGTCCTTCTCTTCTCTGATTGGCTACGACTTGCGAACCAATTTTAGCTACTCCATATGGGATACGAACTAGGGCTGTTCCATCGTCACTACTTGTAACAGAGACCTCTGGGGTCGCTTGCGCTTGATCCTTCTCCCAACTGTTTCCTTTTTTAGAAAGCATGAAACTTCGGAAAGAGTTCCTTAAATCACTAAATAATACAGTTGCCTTATCCGCGTTTCCTTGTCCTACTTTTATGGTTACGCCCAAGTCTTCTGGGCTTTGGCTAATCTCTGGTTTGTTTGGATGTTGAACCGTTGGACCTGTCGGTACCTCTATCTTGCTTTCCTCACTGTATTCTGTATTGGCATCTACTTTTTGGCTAGCAAAAATTTCTGTTCCTCTCTTAGCTGTACCGTAAGGGATATGAACCGTTGCTGTTCCTGTATTTCCAGCATCTTCTGTTACGACGATAGTGGTATCTTGATTCGGATTGTCTTTTTCCCAACGACTATTGACCTTGCTAAAACCAACAGTCTTGTCAATTCCAGCTTCATCTGTATAGCGAACTTGCGCCTTATCCGCTTGTAAGTGACCGATAGAAGCTGTAATTTCATTCGTTCCCTTGTCTAGTTCTGGACTCTTGGTAAACTGAGGGTAAGTAGCTTCCAGAGTGTCATCACTCAAAGCAGAGACGTACTTATCGACAATTTGATTTGTATCAGTATTGACCATAGCCACAACCAGATGCAAGGGTTTCCTTTTCAATTGTTCCCGCTTGAAGTCCCCTGCTCTAGCAGATATAAATTCAGCAGTTCCACCTTCTTTAACTATTGTCTCTGCTACAATATGATCTTTAAAGTCAACTGCTTTTTTACTACCAGAATCTGAATCGTCAACATTTCGACCACCATCTACTAAGAAAGCCTTCCATTTATGTTTATTGTCAATGCCACGAGCGTTACTAACATTGATTCCTTTAGCTCGAATAACAATTGGTGGCTGTTCTGTTGCAAGAGGAACCAGAGCCTTACCCTTGAGCTTTTCTGGAGTGGCGACATAGTCTTCTGCTGGATTTTTGTCAAAGCTACCTGAGTTTGGCGGGAAATTTATATTCATTCGGTATTCTTTTACATTCCCTAAACTATCAGTAGCAGCGACGACGATAGAATAACCACCTGAGTTTCCTCCTGGAGATCTTAAGTTGACCCCTAGTGTCGTGTCGCCTTGTTGTCCATAATGTTCTTTAGTTTCTTCTTTTAGCCCACCCAAAACAGTGACATTCAAGCTCTTAAGCCCTTTTGGACTCTTAGCTCTAAATCCTATCAAAACGTCACTTCCGGCTGGTAGGTTAAAGTCCGTATTGTTATTTAAAGCAGGTTTATTCTTCCATTTTGTATCGTTTTGTCCGCCAATAGCACCAATACGCTCTATAACAATTCCCGATGCATCTTTTTCTGACGATCGGTCTGAATAGACACCCTCACGTTTTGTACCATTCTGTTCATACCAAGTGCCGTTAGCCTTTTGCTTGACGTAATAATTTGCATAGTCAACAGCGACATTGTTAAAAGTAACGGTTCCTCCTTGGTTCCCTGAAGAGATACTAGATACCAGGGTGTCGTTTTGTCCCTCACTGCCTTTTTTATAGAGTTCAACAGTCGTATTGCTATCCACATTGGATACTCTAATATTCGTAGTTGTCCCAGCCGCTGTGCTCAAGTTTGTATCAATAATTGGTTTCTTCGGTTTTGTTACAAAATGGATTTCTCCTCCATTATAAGAACCATCTGTATATGAAACTTTATATTTATAAGTATGAACACCAGGTGTAGAGATAGCGTCTTTTGTTATGTTTTCTTTGCTGATTTCATCCGCACCTTTGTACCAAGTGATATTTTGCCCTGCAGCTTCTGCATCGTGTATAGCTGCTTCTTTATCTAATACCCTATCAGCTTCATCTACATATTCGCTATACGATTTTACATCAAGCTCGAATGCGCCATCCGAACCTCTATTATCACTAGCAGTTAACACTCCCTTAACTCCAGAGTTCAGAGGATTATCATCATATTTAGCATAAGAGTAAGCTTTATTGTTACCATCTGTTTTAACGACACTACCTTCTCCATATAAACCACTATTTGTGAAGTAAGCGGTATTTTTATCAACTTCGTAGTAACCGTTTCCTTTAAGGCGGAATTTAGTTCTATCTGCGAAACCTTTTTCAGAATTCGTTCTGGCATGTAAAACTAAACCATAGTTAGCTCTACCATCTATAAACCCTTTTATAGCAGCTAGATATGATAACTTATCTAAATCAGTATTTCCTGTAGTTTGGAAAGTAATTCGGTATTTGTTATTTCCAGCTACACGACCATAATAAGTCGTCCCGTTGGAATCTATAACTTGTTTTAGTTTAGCATCTCCTAAAAGACGTTCCGAAGTGTCATGAAGTTCGTCATACCTACCTCTGTCGTTTCCACCTCCCCTAGAGTAGTAAGCATCTCTAAACTTTCCAGCTTCTCCAGTTACAAAATCCTGAAGCGTTCTAACACTATAATAATTTGGTTGTGACGAATGTCTCCCAATATTCTGTGCATTCGTATTAGCTGGCGTTCCTTTAGCTACATTTTGTGCATTAGCCCTTTTTAAAGATGCGCTCAGCTCATCATCACTTCCACTAGCACTAATAGAGTGTGAAGTAGTACCTGAATCATCCGTTTTAGTTACAGTTACTGTACCTGGTTTTATAGTTTGTCCACTAGGTACAGTAAAAATAAAGCTAAGTCCATCTACAAATTGTCTACCCTTGTTAATTTCAATATCCCAATTAAATCCATTCCCTGTTGGAGTAACTTTTGCTGTTAAATAGCTTTCTAAGCCTTTTACTAACTCAGGTATCCCTGCACCTTGAGGTCTTTTTAAGTTAAAGAAAGCAAGAGTATAACGACTATAAGGACTGTCAGGGTCTTGACCTCTTTCAAAATAATATCTATATTTATTTTTATAAATTCCCGTTCCTGCTCTATTTTGGTCAGCAGAACGTGTCGTACGAGTTAGTGCGCCTGCTGACACATTGCGGAAACCTGACCATCCTGTAGTGTTGGTTCGTGGTTGGATAGTTACATTGTCAGCTATTGCTGATTCATCCTCAATTGGAATAGCTTCATAGTCAGATGAACCACCATTCGAAGCTCGTGGTTCAAGGGGATTTGAAACAACCGCTCCATTAGCCTCTTTTTCAGAGAGGACTCCTTCAATCAGTTCACGTGATTTTTTCAGATCTGCTAGGGCAGCATTAAAATCTTCTTGACTGATGGTGTAGCCTTTAGAGAAGGCTTCATTGAACTTATCAACAGCTGCCTTGGCTGCTTGGATTTTATCTGCTGACGCTCCGTTAGCTCGGAGTTGCTCAGTGATGAACTCTAATTCATCTTTTAGTCCATAAACACCATTTTCACCTTCTGTATTGGTGTAGGTTGGGAGTGCCTGCGGAGTCGTTTGAGAGTTCGTCCCAGCAGCTGTTGTGTTTCCTCCAGCAGATGGATTGGCTTGATTTTCATCTGACGTAGGCGCGCTCAAAGCTCTTCTACGACCTTTCCCTCCACTTGCTTGATTAGTCGTAGCTCCCTCTGGACTAGCAAGTCCAGTAGATGCCAAACCTGTAGATGTGAGACCCGCATTTTCCAAGATTGTTGGAGTTTCTAGGCTAGGTGTCAAGGCTTGATTAACACGGCTGATTAGGGCTTCCATAGCTCTTGTTTGCTCGTCAACCTGTGCTTGTGTCGCTTTAGGGTCGCTCAAAACTGCATTAGCTGCTGCTAGACCCGCTTCCACTTCGTCGTGAAGAGCCTTCATAGAGTCTAGGGTTAAGTTTGCCAACAAAGCTTGCAAATTGCTTTGGCTTGATTTGGCTGCCTCTGTATTAGCAGTAAAAGTCGGCTGGTCTTGCTCTTTTACCTCTCCTCCTTGAGGAGTTTCTTGAGCAGGCTCTGACTGGCTAGAGTTAGAGTCTACTTCAGCAGGTTCAGCTACTGCTTGCCCTTGATTGACTTCCTCAGCTGGCACCTCTTGTGCTTTTAGCTGGTCGGCTGATCTGAGTTCAGCTGACTGGTCAGTCAGAGCTTTCTTGGAGTCTCCCTCATCCGAGGTCCCTGAATCCCCATCTGCATTGCCATCAGAACCTGCCGTAACAACATCACTTGCCGTAGCTGGAGTAATTGTCTCACTCGCCGCTACAGCCCCATTCGCAAAAAACATCAAGGCTGCAACAGCAACACTGGCAGCACCAAAATGATATTTACGAATAGAGTAACGGAAAATCTTTTCCCCGTTATCATCACGATATGATTTTTTCATGATTGAATTACCTCTCATTTTTCCTTTCTGGAGGTACTAAAAAATACCCCCCCCTTAAATATTTTAGGTATTTAAGAAAGGATATGTTTCTTTTTATTTCGACACTTGTCAAAAGACAAATTTCGAGACAGTATTATTATATCCTATTTTTACAAATTTGAACAGCAAAATGCGAACTTTTTTAGCAATATTATCACTTATTTTTATAGGTGGTTTTTGAGATTCTATTTCAGAAAAAAACTGATTAAGAAGTCTTCAAGAAAGCAGCAAAATACCCTCTATCAGTGCTCTCCCTCCTGGTATCGTAACTCTTATAGCAGATTGAAATAAGATGTGAACAAATTGAGTAGGAAAGTTAAAGTAATCTCTAACAATGTTTTGGCAGTAGTTGTTTGGCGTGTGTACTATTCTAGTTTCAATCTACTATACTAAAAACGGCTTGAAAGGTTTATCACATGAAAAAGGACAGCAAAAAAAGCCAACTGAACAAAATCAAGTGACTCAAGCCTAAAAATTATATCAAAAATAAGAACTAGATAAAGCGATTGTAACAAACACATTCATTTCTAGCAATGTTTTAGTAATAGTGGTATGGTGTGGCGTGTGTACGGTTCTAGTCTCAATCTATTGTGTTTCAAAAAAACGAAGCAAAAAAGCTTCCTTGACCCGACGAGTCAGGTCTTCCATGAGTTTGACTTGCTCATCAACCTGTGCTTGCGTCGCTTTTGGATTCTCTAAGACCGCCTTAGCCTTTGCGAGACCTTCTTCGACTTCAGTGTGGAGAGCCTTCATGGAGTCTAAGGTCAGATTTGCCAACAAAGCTTCGAGGCTTCTTTGGGCCGATTTGGCTGCACTTGTGTCAGCTACTGGCGCTGATACTTCCTGATCCTTTTCCTTCGCCACTTGAGGAACTTCTACGTTCTCATCTATCTTAGTCTCAGGCTGAGGACTTTTAACTTCAGCTTCTGATTCTTCTTGACTTCCTTCTTCAGTTTTAGCTTCTGGAGCGCTAGATTCTCCTGCTGATTTGAGGCCAACAGGCTGTTCAACTACTGCCGTTTTCTCAGGATTCTCCTCATCTGAGTCCTGTGGATCCCCATCTGAATTTCCAGAAGGTCCAGCAACTACATCACTAGCTGTTACTGGAGACACTGCAGGGGCCTGCGCTTGCACCCCATTCGCAAAGAACATCAGAGCCGCCACTGCAACACTAGCAGCTCCAA
>NZ_VMMZ01000082.1:0-9652 GCF_013277475.1 Streptococcus sp. k-628 | reverse complement strand
GAGTTCTCACTCATTTCTGCCACTGACAGATTTATTGTTTTTTTCATTGTTCAGTACTACAACCTTAGTTGTAGTGCCCTGCACATTGGTTCGTCTTGTTCAGTTTTCAAAGGTCTTTGTCACTCGCTTCCCTCAAGCGACAACTATATTAGTATATCACAGTCGCTTTCGCTTGTCAACACTTTTTTGAAACTTTTTTAATCTTTTTTCATCAAGTGTTCCTACCGCAACATACCATAGTCCGTACGGGATTCGAACCCGTGTTACCGCCGTGAAAAGGCGGTGTCTTAACCCCTTGACCAACGGACCAGAGTTGTTATTTTCAACTCTTACTATTATACAGTCTTTTTAAACTTTGTCAACACCTTTTTTAAACTTTTTTTATTAATTTTACAACAGCTTCAGTTCGAGCTGTATGTGGGAACATATCGACCGACTGGATATAATGAAGATCATAGACTTCTACTAAGCGTACCAAATCACGAGCCAAGGTCGAAACATTGCAAGAAATATAGACCATTTTTTCTGGTACATAAGTAAGAATAGTATCTAATAACTTATCATCCAGACCTGTACGTGGTGGATCCACAATCAGAGCATCTGCTCGGTAGCCTTCCTTATACCAGCGAGGAATAATCTCTTCTGCCGTTCCAGCTTCATAATGAGTATTGTCAAATCCCATTCTTTTAGCATTTCGCTTGGCATCTTCAATGGCTTCTGGAATAATATCCATACCTCTTAGTGTTTTAACTTTCTTTGCGAAGGCAAATCCAATCGTTCCAACTCCACAATAAGCGTCAATCAAATGGTCTTCTTTATTAACATCCAGGGCTTTTACCGCCTCGTTATAAAGGACTTCTGTTTGTTCAGGATTTAGTTGATAGAATGCTCGAGGGGATAGTGAAAATTCATAATCAAGAACACCTTCTTGAATACTCTTTTCTCCCCAGATAATCTCTGTCTTTTCACCATAAATCTCACTGGTTTTAGCTGTATTTGTATTAACAGCTACTGTCACAACCTCTGGAAAATCTTTAATTAAATCATTTACTAGTTGGGCTAAATTAAGCTGACGATTTGTAACAATAATAATCTGAACCTGTCCAGTCTTTCTTGCTCGTCGAACCATTATAGTTCTAACACCTAGAACTTTTCTCTCATCCGTGATTGGAATCTGGTGATAAGTAAGCAATTCTGCTAGACGATTAGCAATCACTTGGGTTTCCTTGTCTTGTACCAGGCAATCTTTCAACTCTACTAAATAGTGAGAGTTTTGTGCATATAAGCCCGCCTTGACCTGATTCTTAAATTTTCGAGTCTGAAATTGTAACTTAGCACGGTAGTACTTTGGTTCCTGCATACCAATCGTCGGGCGGATTTCATAATTTTCATATCCTACAGGAGCAAATTTTTTCAGCGCTTGATGAAGCAAGTCCGTCTTGAACTCCAGCTGCTTATCATAATGCAGGTGCATGATTTGGCAGCCTCCGCACTCATTGTAAATAGTACAAGCTGGCACAACTCGAAATTTAGACTTCTTGTTAACCTTTAGTAATTTTGCTTCAACAAAGTTGCGTTTAATAGAAGTAATCTGACAATAGATATCTTCACCTTTGAGAGCACCAGGCACAAAGACTAATGTTTTTTGATAAAAGCCGATTCCCTCACCATTAATTCCCATGCGCTTGATTTTTAATGGTATTTTTTGTTTTATTTTTAGATTCATAGGTCTATTATACCATGGAGTTTCTAAGATATTTAAGAATATGTTACAATAAAAGCATGAATTCAAAAACACCTCGCTTTAGTATACTAGATTTCCCTGAACAATTACGAAGCTATATCAAGGGAGCTAATCTCTCTGATAGTTCTTCTCATTCAAGTGCAACTGTCCTATATATAGATTCAGGTTACTATTTAAAAATAGATCAAAAAGGCAGATTAGCTCAAGAAGCTAAGATTGCAAGTTGGTTCGAAACTGAAGGATTGGGAACTCCAGTGATTACCTATTTATCAGCAAAAAAGGACTTCCTTCTGACCAAAGAAGCCATTGGCAGAAATGCTCTCGATTTTTTAAATCAACCCGAAAAACTCTGTCAAACCCTGGCTCAAGCATTAAACAAACTTCACAGTCTTAAACCACAATCTTTTCCGTCGGAAAATCATCTGAAGCGTTATAAAGAAAAAGCCTTAAAAAACTATCAGAAGGGGACTTTTTATAACAAGACTCTTCTGCCTCAATTTCATATTCACAGCCGTGAAGAAGCTTACCAACTGATACAAGAGAAAGGTCACCTTCTCAAAGCTAATGCTTTTATTCATGGAGATGCCTGCCTGCCAAATTTCATCTTGAAGGATGCCTCGCATTTTTCTTGCTTTATTGACTTGGGATTGGCCGCTTTTAGTGACCGACATATCGACCTCTTTTGGGCAATTTGGTCCCTTCATTACAACCTACAAGATGCTACGTATGCTGAATTATTTCTCGACTATTACGGTAGAGAATATGTAGATATGGATAAACTCCGACTTGTTGCAGCTTTCGAAGCATTTAGATGAAAGGAAATTATGAAAATCACAAAACTTGAAAAGAAAAAAAGACTCTATCTGATGGAGCTTGATAATGACAACAAATCCTACATTACTGAAGATACTATTGTTCGTTTTATGTTATCGAGAGATAAGGTGATAAGCGAAGAAGAATTGAAAGAGATTCAGGACTTTGCTCAATTTTCTTATGGTAAGAATCTGGCCCTCTACCATTTATCCTTTAAAGCACGCACTGAAAAAGAAGTCAGAGAATATCTGAAAAAATACGATATTGATGAAAACATCGTTTCTCAAGTCATTGTTAATCTTAAAGAAGATAAGTGGATTAATGATAGCCAGTACGCTTATGCTATCATCAATGCCAATCAACTTTCAGGAGACAAGGGGCCTTATGTACTGACTCAGAAACTAGCACAAAAGGGGGTTTCAAAATCTACTATAGAAGAGAACTTGAAAGAATTTGATTTTTCGGAAGTTGCTCAACGTGTAGCCAATAAACTATTGAAAAAATATGAGGGAAAACTTCCAGCTCGTGCCCTGCAAGATAAGATTATCCAGAACTTGACTAACAAGGGTTTTTCTTATTCTGATGCTAAAAGTGCCTTTGACGACTTAGATAGCCAAGTCGACCAAGAAACGACTCAAGAACTCATCTTCAAGGAACTTGATAAGCAATATGCTAAGTATGCTCGAAAGTATGAAGGATACGAACTTAAACAGCGTTTAACCCAAGTTTTAGCACGCAAAGGCTACGATTTTTCGGATATAGCAAGCGCTCTTAGAGAATATCTTTAATATTTCCAAGTGAAATTCACAGATTTTAGGTAATTTTATGGTACAATAGTAAATGATAAACTTATAAATTGTAGAAAGTTGGTTAGTTATGAAGCTTCCAAAAGAAGGCGACTTTATTACAATTCAAAGTTATAAGCATGATGGGAGTCTCCACCGAACTTGGCGGGACACCATGGTACTAAAAACAACAGAAAACGCCATTATTGGTGTCAACGATCATACACTTGTTACCGAAAGTGATGGTCGTCGTTGGGTCACTCGAGAACCGGCTATTGTTTACTTTCACAAGAAATATTGGTTTAATATCATTGCCATGATTCGTGATAATGGAACTTCCTACTATTGCAATATGGCTAGCCCCTACTATCTGGATGAAGAAGCACTGAAGTATATTGATTACGATTTGGATGTTAAAATTTTTACAGATGGAGAGAAACGCCTCTTGGACGTTGAGGAGTATGAGCGTCACAAACGCAAAATGAATTATTCTGATGACTTGGACTATATTTTAAAAGAACATGTCAAAATTCTTGTTGATTGGATTAATAATGGACGTGGTCCTTTCTCAGAAGCCTATGTAAACATTTGGTACAAGCGCTATGTAGAACTAAAGAATCGGTAAAGTTGTCAAACTAGGGTGAAAGCCCTGGTTTTTTTATTTGAAAAAACCAGCTTTTCAGCTGGGTTGATTTCTATATATCTAATTTCGTAACAGTAAATTTGATGTGGGAATAGTCTTTTTCAACATCCTTATCAAGCATGAACGCTGTGGCGTCCTTCTTAACCTGAACCAAATCAATATTCTGAGCCTGGGCCGCATAGACGCATCCACAATAACATTGACGATAGATATCATACTCTTCACACATCTCCACTGAACGTTTGTAGCCTTGATTTTTCTTGAAATCACTTGGAAGATAGTGGGTTGTATAAATTTTTTGCACATCGATTCCGATGCTGTTAATGGTTTGAGAATTCTTATGAGGACTGATGGTCAAAGCTGAACCAAAGTAGTCAAAGCCCAGATCCATAGCCACTTGAGCTGTCTTATCCAGTCGGTAGTCAAAGCAAACCTTACAACGGTCACCACCTTCAGGCTCTTCTTCCAAACCTCGAACCAGTTTACGATATTCGTTAGGTTCATAAGGAGCTTCTAGGTATTGAACGTTATTGCCAGTTCGCTCATTGAAATCACTGACAAACTTTTTAGTCACATAGGCACGCTTATGGTATTCTGCCTTGGGATGGATATTAGAATTGGCAAAATAGATAGTCACGTCTGCATACTTAGTCAAATATTCTAGAGTATAAGTACTACAAGGGGCACAGCAAACGTGCATGAGAATAGTTGGACGTTGCTCATTTTTCTCCCATACTTGTACCATCTTCTGCATGACACGGTCATAATTAATCTTCTGATTGGGGTTCATCTTGCTCAGAATTTCTTCTACATCGATCATGTTCTTCTCCTTTTTCTAGTCTTATTTTATCATATAAGTTAGGAGAGCTCAAATCAATTTAGAAGTGAATAGCATAAAAAAGGAGGAATAGCCATTCCCTCCTTTTGTGTTTTTTATAAGTTGCTATCTACAGAAAGCTTACATCATGCCGCCCATCATGCTTGGATCCATTGCTGGAGCTGGGGCCACTGGTTCTGGTTTATTGGCTACGACTGCTTCCGTAGTCAAAATCAAGCTGGCTACAGATGCTGCATTTTGTAGGGCTGAACGGCTCACTTTAACTGGGTCGATAATCCCTTGATCAATCATGTTAACCCACTCACCAGTTGCTGCGTTGAAGCCTGTACCAAGTTCGGCATTTTTCAAACGATCGATAACAATAGAACCTTCGAATCCTGCATTGTGGGCGATCTGACGAACAGGTTCTTCCAAAGCACGAAGAACAATATTGCGACCCGTTGCTTCGTCTCCTATCAATTCCAAATCAGCCACGGCTGGGATAACATTTACAAGGGCTGTTCCACCACCTGCAACGATACCTTCTTCAACGGCTGCACGAGTAGCGTTGAGGGCATCTTCGATGCGGAGTTTCATTTCTTTCAACTCAGTCTCAGTTGCAGCTCCGACCTTAATAACCGCTACACCACCTGACAATTTCGCCAAACGTTCTTGCAATTTTTCACGGTCAAATTCAGAAGTTGTGGTTTCGATTTGAGACTTGATAACTGCAACACGGTGAGAAATCGCTTCAGGATTTCCCGCACCTTCTACGATAACCGTGCTATCTTTGTCCACAGTTACTCTCGCTGCTTGACCAAGTGCTTCAATTGTAGCATCTTTCAACTCAAGACCAAGGTCTTCTGTGATAACTGTTCCGCCTGTTAAGATGGCTATATCTTCAAGCATGGCTTTGCGACGGTCACCAAAACCAGGTGCCTTGACTGCTACTACGTTGAAGGTTCCACGAATCTTGTTCAATACAAGGGTTGGAAGAGCCTCACCATCCACATCATCCGCAATAATCAAAAGCGGACGGTTGCTTTGGAGAATACTTTCCAATAGTGGCAAGATTTCTTGGATATTTGAAATCTTCTTGTCTGTAATCAAAATGTATGGATTTTCAAGGTCAGCCACCATTTTTTCGCTATCTGTCACCATGTACTGTGAAAGGTAACCACGGTCAAACTGCATTCCTTCTACGACTTCAAGCTCTGTTTCCATACCACGTGACTCTTCGATAGTGATGACACCATCTTTGCCAACTTTTTCCATAGCTTCAGAAATGTACTCACCGACTTTTTCAGAACGAGAAGATACGGCAGCAACCTGAGCGATAGCTTCTTTGTTGGCAACAGGGATGGCGTTGTTTTTCAAAGCTTCAACCGCTGCAGCAACCGCTGTTTCAATTCCACGACGAATGCCAATTGGATTTGCACCTGCTGTGACGTTTTTGATTCCTTCACGGACGATTGCTTGGGTCAAAACAGTTGCAGTTGTAGTCCCATCACCTGCGATATCGTTGGTTTTTGAAGCTACTTCTGATACCAATTTGGCACCCATATTTTCAAAATGGTCTTCCAATTCGATTTCTTTGGCAATGGTCACACCGTCATTGGTAATCAAGGGTGAGCCAAATGATTTTTCAAGAACGACGTTACGACCTTTTGGTCCCAAGGTTACTTTAACAGTATCTGCAAGGATATCGACACCACGGACCATAGCTGAACGAGCATCAGATGAAAATTTAATTTCTTTTGACATACTTACTTTCTCCTTCTATTCTTCAATGATTGCCAAGATGTTAGCTTCGCCTACGATGATGTACTTTTCATCGCCATCTTTGACATCAAGACCTGCGTGAGCTTCAACTAAGACACGGTCTCCAGGCTTAACACTTGGAGCTACCAAGTCACCGTTCAAGGTACGAACACCTTGTCCAGTAGCCACAACTTTGGCTGTCTTTGTTTTTTCTTGGGCTGAGCCTGCAAGGACAAAACCTCCAACATTTTGTTCCTTTTCTTCTATTTTTAAGACCACACGGTCCCCTAATGGTTTCAACATCTGATTTCCTCCATAATGAGATAGATAGTATTAGCACTCTTTATATCTGAGTGCTAAATCATAGTTCTATTGTATCACTTGGTCAGAAATAGTCAAGAAAAAAGTCTGACTTTCTCAAGATAAAAAGCCTGAGACCAACTCAGACTTTTTAATGTTTAAAATGGCAATTCCTCCTCTTCCAAAACCAAATCCGACAAATCTTGACCTGCATTATTTTCTCGCATAGCACGTTGGGCACGACTTTCCAAGAGTTGGAATCCTGTGACAAGTACTTCGGTCACATAATTCATTTGACCATTTTTCTCAAAACGACGGGTACGCAATTCCCCATCAACGGAAATAAGACTACCTTTGGTTGCGTAGCTTGCCAAAGTTTCTGCTAGTCTGCCCCATAGGACCATATTGACAAAATCAGCTTCGCGTTCCCCGTTTTGGTCTTTGTAACGACGATTTACAGCGATAGTTGCTCGCGCTACTGACTTGTCATTGTTGGTTTTGTGCAATTCTGGTGTAGACGTCAAGCGTCCGATTAAAATAACTTTATTATACATATTTTCTTCCTCCTACTTATCTATTCGTAGAAAATCAAAAAAAGTTACAGAAATTTGTAACTTTTCGAGGAAATTTTTTACTTTTTATGAACCATGAAACCTGTCGCCTGTTGATTGGCCATAATAGTCATATCTGTAATCTGCACACGATGAGGTTGACTGGTCACATAGACTACTGTGTCTGCAATATCCTGAGCTTGCAAGGCTTCGATTCCTTGGTAAACGGACGCAGCTCGCTCTTTGTCACCATGAAAACGCACTGTAGAAAAATCTGTTTCGACAATTCCAGGCTGAATGGTGGTCACCTTGATATCTGTTGCAATGGTATCAATTCGCAGACCATCTGAAAAGGTCTTAACTGCTGCCTTGGTAGCTGAGTAAACAGCGGCACCTGCATAGGCGTAGATTCCTGCGGTTGACCCCATGTTGATGATATGTCCTTGATTGGCTTTTACCATTGCTGGCAAGAAACAGCGAGTAACTGCCATCAAACCTTTGACATTGGTATCCAGCATGGTCAACATATCCAACTCTTCATAGTCCTGATAAGGTGCTAAACCTAGAGCCAGTCCGGCATTGTTGACCAGAATATCAATCTGACCTATCGTTTCTAGAATATCAGAGCAGACAATCTTTACCATGATCATATCCGTCACATCTAGTTGAAAAGTCCAAACTGTTTGATTTGGAAAAGTTTCTGCAAACTCCGACTTGAGGGTTTCTAATCGGTCTATCCGTCGTCCAGTTAGAACGACATTCTCACCCTTCTCCAGATAAGCACGCGCAATTGCTTCACCAATACCTGATGTCGCTCCTGTAATCACAACATTTTTTGCCATCTTATTTCCTTCTAGCTGGTCTATCAGATACTAACAACTTCTTAGGCAGTCCAGTGTTTAGCTGGATCAAATGGAGTTCCGACAACTTGGTCTTCTGATAATTCAAGCACCCCACGTTTTTGCGGAGCATTTGGCAGATGCAATTCACGAGGACTGCACATCATTCCAAAACTCTTTTCACCACGAAGCTCACCTGGGAAAATGAGGTTGCCTTTGGGCATCATAGCTCCAGGAAGAGCCACAATGGTTTTCAGACCGACACGCGCATTGGGAGCTCCTGCAACGATTTGTACGGTCTTATCACTTGCGACTGCAACTTGGCAGATGTTGAGGTGGTCACTATCTGGATGGGCTACCATCTCGACAATCTCACCAACAACAAACTTAGGTTCCTTGTCATTGACAATTTCTTCTGTAAATCCTTCTGCCTGCAACTCTTGGTTTAAACATGCTACTTGCTCATCTGACAAAAAGACTTGGCCGCGCTCTGCAATTTCAAATAAACTTGAAACTTCGAAAATATTCCAAGCCACTGTTTCCCCATTATCTTTGAGAAAAACACGGGCTACCTTGCCTTTGCGCTCCACGTCCAGTTTGGAATCTCCGCTATTTTTCACGATGACCATAAGGACATCACCGACATGTTCTTTGTTATATGTAAAAATCATTGTTTCTCTTTTCTCCTATTTCAATCCTGCTAAAAAGTCGTTAATTTGTTGCTTGCTTTTACGGTCGCGATTGACAAAACGACCGATTTCCTTGTCCTTTTCTAGAACAACAAGGCTAGGAATGCCGTAAACATCCCAGAGTTTGGCCAAATCCATATACTGGTCTCGGTCCACACGAATAAAGGTGAACTCTGGATTGGTCTCCTCAATTTCTGGTAAGGCAGGATAGATATAACGACAATCGCCACACCAGTCTGCCACAAAAAGAAAGACCTTCTTGCCATCTTTTTCTACTAAGGATGCTAATTCTTCTAAACTTGCTGGTTGTATCATAAAACTTCCTCCTCATAGACTAGGTCTTCATTTTCATAGACAAAGGTATAATGACGACCATCCTCAAAAATCACGCCACCAACCAAGCTCTCCAGACTGCTTTCATAAACTTGAACATAGAGGGTAGCAATTTCCCCCATGTCTGAAAAATGGTCTCGCACAATCGCTGTCAACTCTTCCTGAGTCTTCCTGAGCTTATGGTCATCTGCAACTTTTTTCGTAGCAAGGGCAAGGCTCCCAATACCAAACAGAGCCAAGCCTGCCATCCACATTTTTTTAGCTTTCATACCATTCATTTTAACACAAAAAAGGCTTTAGGACAAATGAGGAAGCAGCAGAAAAGCAAGTAAAAAGCCTCTTCCTTTAAGGAAAAGGACTTCTTATACTCAATGAAA
>NZ_VMMZ01000081.1:0-1443 GCF_013277475.1 Streptococcus sp. k-628 | reverse complement strand
TGATACCAATCCATCTGCTGATCCTTGATTAGCTTTTAAGATGTATCCCTTAACCACAGGTGATGTTACTTCGTCAAATGTTGTGTCATTTGATGTCCATGCTACATTAGGATCAACAACCTCACCCGTTACGACATTAACTTTCAAACTACGAGTAAATGTTACTTTGTCTGTTGCTTTGTTAGCTACTTCTTTGTCTGTACCATCTTCTACATAAGTTATTGTACGTGTAACATGTTTAGTCGTTACCAGTTTATCAATTAATTCTTTCGTCCATTTTGGTCCGTTTGGATTTTTTGGATCAATTGGTTGTCCTGGTTCTGGTTTTGGATTGTCGTCACCTTGTGGATTTGTTGGTTCAAATGGTGGGACATCTACCACTTTTGGTTTCACTGTTACTTCGAAAGTTTGATCAACTGTTTTATCTTTATCGAAACTTCTACCTGTCTCTGTTGTGAATCCATCAGTTACTAATTCATATCCAAGAACTTTCAATTCTGCAAGCTTATTCGCTGTTGTATAGTTAATTGTAGTTCCCGAATCACCTGTTAGTTCTTCTGTATGAAGAACTGTAGTTGTTCCTTCAACAACATATTTTACAATAGCTTTTTGAGTATCTGCTTCATACGTAATCGGCGTATCATTACCTGGTGTTGTTGGTACTGGTGGCACCTTGTATCCATTTTCTGGATGGTTTGGATCAACTGGTTCTAATGGATTTCCATTTGGTGTCTTAGGTGTATAACCTGGAACATATGGAATCACTGGTGTGTTTGGTTCAACTGGTGTTCCTGGCTGTGGATATTCTGGTTCTCCAGGTCTTGTTGGATCTGTTGGATTGTTTGGATATGGTTTTGGATCGAAATTCGTTCCTTCTGGTGGTGTTACACCTGTTGGTGGTGTTAATACCCATGATCCTAACTTCGTATATACCACATTTAGGTTTTGATTTTCAGAGGCTGCTGTTAAGTTTGTACTTGCTGCTACTCTTGTTCCATCTGTTGATACCAAATTACCTTGTGAGTCTTGATTTGATTTTAAGATGTATCCTTTTACTACTGGTGATGTTACTGCTTCGAATGTTGTGTCATTATCTTTAGCTGTCCATTCTCCATAAGTAATCTCACCTGTTACTACGTTAATCTTAGCTTCACGTGTGAATGTAACTTTGTCAGTTTTCGACTCAGTAGTTTCTTTACCCTTATCCGTATATGGTAGCTTAGTTCCTGATTCGTCAACATAATTAATTGTACGTGTTACTTCTTTTGTAGTTTTCGCGTTCTTAACTTTATTGATTAAATCCTCTGTCCATACTGGTGTTTTTGGATCAACAGGAGTATTAGGAACTACCGGCACATCTGGATCAATTGGTTTTCCAGGTTCAAGTGGTTTTTCTGGTGTTGGCGGTGTTACTGGTACAAGTTTTTCATGTACTTTCAACGT
>NZ_VMMZ01000080.1:0-2724 GCF_013277475.1 Streptococcus sp. k-628 | reverse complement strand
TTTTGGTTTTGTTCCGACTACATAAATATCATCCTTTTTATCAGCATGTTCTCCTTCGTTTACATGAATACGATAATACTTAGATAATACAACAGTACCATCATCATTAACTATATTCTCTTCTGAATTTGGATTTACCGTTATAGGTTTATTTGACTCAACAATGGTATCAGAACTATCAATAAGTCCGTCAGCTCCCGCTGGTCTTCCTTTATAAAGATTATCTGGATTAGCCGGGGTACCATTACTTGCATCAAGACGGTGAGGATATTTAGGATTAACTTCACTCACTTTAGGTTCAACAAAGTTTGGATCATCAAGTGGCTTTCCTGCATTTTCATTTATAGTATTGGCATCAGCTCTTTTATATTTGTCATCAATTTGACCATCATCGTCTTTATCATATAATTTTTCAAATAATGATTCCATTGGATGTTCATCAAAATAATCATCACTATCTTCAGCTTTCAAGATAAAGCTTCTACCATTATAACCTTCTTCTTTCAAAACAGGAGTATGACTTTCTACTGTATCATCTCTTTCATACTTCTTTCCTTTAGGTACGAAAACTTCATACCCTTCTGATGCACTAGTTATATTTTCAATATTAGCTTCTCCTGGCTCCGCGGTAGTGTCTGAAGCGTAAACTGTCACATTTGGTGCCATTATTGCAGCCCCACCTAGGGTAATGACTGTCGCTACAACACAGGAACCGAAAAACTTTCCAATTTTTCGTAAAGCATATTTTTTATTCTTAGTTGATTGTCTTGACATATTTCCCTCAATTTTACATTTATTTTAGTTTCTAGGTTGTTGACTCCGAGCCAAAAGCCAGATGAAGAATCCAACTTTTGGCAGGAAGCAACGTTTTGATATTATTCGGACTCATCTTCTTCCTTCTTCTTGAAGAATCCTAATCCTAGACCAGCTAACAAGGTCATGATACCAGCGCTAGCTAAGCTAGCATTAGCTTCTGTACCTGTGTTTGGCAATTCCTCTCTTCTATTTGTCTCAGAAGTCGGAGTATTTGCTTCTGGAGTGTTTGGAGTTGGAATTTGACTTTCTGGTGTTGGAATAGTCGAATCTTGTGGAGTTGGAATCGGTGTGGTCGGTTTCTGTGGAACAGGATTATTAGGATCTACTGGTGTTATCTTTTCAAATTTATGAATTGTAACACCATCCTTCGTTACAGTTGTAATATATCTGTATCCAGGAATATTACCTGGCTCATGAGTTCCAGGTTTTTCTGGTTTCAATGGCTTACCATTTTCATCCACCCAGATTGTAATATGATTACTTTCTGGAGTTGGTTTTACCGGTTCTTCCGGACTAGGTGTATTTGGAACTTTTACATACTCAATCGGTGTATCCTGACCAGGTTCTGTTGGTACTGGTGGCACCTTGTATCCATTTTCTGGATGGTTTGGATCAACTGGTACTAATGGATTTCCATCTGGTGTCTTAGGTGTATAACCTGGTACATATGGAATCACTGGTACATTTGGTGTAGTAGGATCCGTTGGATCTCCAGGCTTAGTTGGATCTGTCGGATTGTTTGGATATGGTAGTGGCGTTGGTGTTTCTACACCTGGCACTTTTGGTACCCATGAACCAAGTTTCTTGTAAACCACTTCAATCGTTTGATTTGCAACAGTTGGTGTTATTCCTTTTCTTTCAGCAACTTCTTTTTGAGCTGGGTCTTTAAGGATGTAACCTTTAACTACTGGTGATGATACTTTATCAAATGTACTATCTCCACCCACTGCTTTCCAGTCTCCATAAGTAATCTCACCTGTTACTACGTTAATCTTAGCTTCACGTGTGAATGTAACTTTGTCTGTTGATGGTTCAGAAACTTTATTTCCAGCCTCGTCAACATAGTTGATTGTACGTGTTACTTCTTTCTTAACGTCCAGTTTCTTAATTAATTCATCTGTCCATCTTGGAATTGTTGGATCATTTGGATTATTTGGATCTACTGGTGTATCTGGATCAATTGGTTTTCCAGGTTCAAGTGGTTTTTCTGGTGTTGGCGGTGTTACTGGTACAAGTTTTTCATGTACTTTCAACGTTACTGTTTGTGTTGGATCTTGACCTTCTGTATCCTTATCTTTATCGAATTTGTTATTAATATAGTTGACTACTTCATCTCTATTATCAATCACATATCCGCGTTTTTCTAACTCTGCTATCTTAGCTGTTACTGATTCAGTTGGAATTTGATCTCCAGTTTTACCGTTGATAGTTACATTATCTTTTGGTAATGGTGTTTCTGTTGTTCCGTCAACCTTAACCACTTTCACCAATGCTTTTTGTGGATTTCCTTCATAAGTAATCGGTGTATCCTCTCCTGGTGTTGTTGGTACTGGTGGCACCTTGTATCCATTTTCTGGATGGTTTGGATCAACTGGTACTAATGGATTTCCATCTGGTGTCTTAGGTGTATAACCTGGCACATATGGAATTACTGGTGTGTTTGGTTCAACTGGTGTTCCTGGCTGTGGATATTCTGGTTCTCCTGGTTTAGTTGGATCAGTCGGATGGTTTGGATATGGTTTTGGATCGAAATTCGTTCCTGTTGGAGGTGTTACTCCTGCCGGTGGTGTTGGCACCCATGATCCTAACTTCGTATATACCACATTTAGGTTTTGATTTTCAGAGGTTGCTGTTAAGTTTTCACTTGCTGCTACACTTGTTCCATCTGCTGATACCAATCCATCTGCT
>NZ_VMMZ01000079.1:0-8975 GCF_013277475.1 Streptococcus sp. k-628 | reverse complement strand
CAAGCTGCTCAAAACACTGTTTTGAGGTTGTAGATAAGACTGACGAAGTCAGCTCAAAACACTGTTTTGAGGTTGTAGATAAGACTGACGAAGTCAGTCACATATATACGGTAAGGCGACGCTGACGTGGTTTGAAGAGATTTTCGAAGAGTATAAGTCTATAGTTTGAAACTATAACTAGCTCTTGAAAAGAAGAAAATGAGTTGATGAAAATAAGTGGTACAATAGTTACTATAGATTTGGAGGAATTGTATGAGCAAGGAATTACACATTAACACAATTTTGGCCCAGGCGGGCATTAAATCAGATGAAGCGACAGGAGCTTTGGTGACACCGCTTCATTTTTCAACGACCTATCAGCATCCAGAGTTTGGTCAGTCTACTGGTTTTGACTATACGCGTACTAAAAACCCAACTCGCAGTAAGGCTGAAGAAGTCTTGGCGGCTATTGAGTCAGCAGACTATGCGCTAGCGACTAGCTCAGGGATGTCAGCTATTGTACTGGCCTTTAGTGTCTTCCCAGTAGGAAGTAAGGTTTTGGCTGTCCGTGACCTTTACGGTGGTTCTTTCCGCTGGTTCAATCAAGTGGAGCAGGAAGGCCGTTTCCATTTTACCTATGCCAATACAGAAGAAGAGTTGATTGCCGAGTTAGAAAAGGACGTGGATGTTCTCTATATCGAAACACCAACCAATCCCTTGATGTTGGAATTTGATATCGAAAAACTAGCCAAATTGGCTCATGCTAAGGGTGCTAAAGTGGTGGTGGACAATACCTTCTACAGCCCTATCTACCAACGTCCGATTGAAGATGGAGCAGATATCGTTCTCCATTCGGCAACCAAGTATCTAGCAGGGCACAATGATGTCTTGGCTGGAGTGGTTGTGACCAATAGTTTAGAACTATACGAGAAGCTTTTCTACAATCTCAATACGACAGGGGCAGTCTTGTCTCCATTTGACAGTTATCAATTGATTCGTGGTCTCAAGACCTTGTCTCTTCGTATGGAGCGCTCAACAGCTAACGCCCAAGAAGTGGTTGCCTTTTTGAAGGATTCTCCAGCAGTTAAGGAAGTTCTCTACACTGGTCGAGGGGGGATGATTTCCTTTAAAGTAGCCGATGAAACACGCATTCCTCACATTTTAAACAGCCTCAAGGTCTTCTCTTTTGCGGAAAGTTTGGGTGGGGTAGAAAGTCTTATTACTTATCCAACGACACAAACTCACGCTGATATTCCAGCAGAAGTGCGCCATTCTTATGGTTTGACAGATGACCTCTTGCGTTTGTCTATTGGGATTGAGGATGCTAGAGATTTGATTGCAGATTTGCGCCAAGCCTTGGAAGGATAAGACAAAGATGGGAAAATATGATTTTACAAGCCTGCCAAACCGTTTAGGGCAT
This sequence comes from Streptococcus sp. k-628, assembly GCF_013277475.1. Classification (NCBI taxonomy): domain Bacteria; kingdom Bacillati; phylum Bacillota; class Bacilli; order Lactobacillales; family Streptococcaceae; genus Streptococcus; species Streptococcus sp. k-628. Next base: position 7,576 of record NZ_VMMZ01000079.1, on the reverse strand, counting down.
CATACCTATAAATGGAAAGAAGCAGAAACGGATAGTGAAGTCCTACCAGCTTGGATAGCGGATATGGACTTTGTAGTCTTGCCTGAAATCCGCCAAGCCGTGCAAACTTACGCTGATCAATTGGTTTATGGCTATACCTATGCCAGTGAAGAGTTGATTCACGAAGTTCAAAAGTGGGAGGATACACAACACGGTTACCACTTTGACAAAGAAGCTCTTGTCTTTATCGAGGGTGTGGTACCAGCCATCTCAACAGCTATTCAAGCTTTCACAAAAGAAGGCGAAGCGGTTCTGATTAACACACCTGTCTACCCACCTTTTGCTCGCAGTGTCAAGTTGAACAACCGTAGATTGATTACCAATTCTTTGGTGGAAAAGGATGGTCTGTTTGAGATTGACTTTGACCGACTTGAAAAGGATTTGGTGGAAGAGGATGTCAAACTTTATATTCTCTGCAATCCTCACAATCCTGGTGGACGTGTTTGGGAAAAGGAAGTGTTGGACAAGATTGGCCAACTCTGTCAAAAACACGGTGTTTTCTTGGTTTCAGATGAGATTCACCAAGATTTGGCCCTCTTTGGTCACAAGCATCATTCCTTCAATACTGTCAACCCTGACTTTAAAGAATTTGCTATCGTCTTGACCAGTGCCACTAAAACCTTTAATATTGCTGGGACAAAAAATTCCTATGCAGTCATTGAAAATCCTAAGTTGCGAGTGGCATACCAGAAACGCCAGTTGGCCAATAACCAGCATGAAATTTCAGGCTTGGGTTATTTGGCGACAGAAGCTGCCTATCGATACGGTAAAGATTGGTTAGAGGAACTCAAGCAAGTCTTTGAAGACCATATTAATTATGTGGTAGATTTATTTGGAAAAGAGACTAAAATCAAGGTCATGAAACCGCAAGGAACCTACTTGATTTGGCTTGATTTTTCAGCCTATGATCTGACTGATGAAACATTACAAGAGCTTTTGAGAAATGAAGCCAAGGTTATCCTCAACCGTGGTTTGGATTTTGGAGAGGAAGGGAGTCTCCATGCCCGTCTCAATGTAGCTATGCCTAAATCCCTGCTGCAAGAAGTTTGTCAGCGGATTGTGACGACTTTTGGTAAACTTTAAAAATCCAGCCTTCTAGGAGAAAAGTCATCCTAGAAGGCTATTTTCATAGGGGAAAATATGGTATAATAAAAAGATAAGGTAAAGGTAAAAATATGGCTAAATTGATTCCGGGGAAAGTCCGTATCGAAGGCGTTGCCCTTTATGAAACTGGTAAGGTTGACATCATCAAGGAAAAGAACAATCGGCTCTACGCTCGCGTTGCAGAAGAAGAACTGCGCTATAGTTTAGAGGATGATTTAGTTTTTTGTGCCTGCGATTTTTTCCAAAAGAGGGGCTACTGTGTGCATTTGGCAGCGCTGGAGCATTTTCTAAAAAATGATGAGCGTGGTCAGAAAATCTTGCAGGGGCTGGAAGAAGGTCATGAAGAAAAAGAGGCCGTTGAAACCAAGGTGACCTTGGGTGGCAAATTTTTGGAACGAATCTTATCTCCAAAATCAGACCGAGCTTATGAATTATCGGCTGTGGGGCAGGTGGAAGCAGGAACCAATCATATCTTGTGGACCCTGAGAATCGGCCAAATCAATAGCCAAAAATACTATGTCATTCGAGACATTCTACTCTTTTTAAGGATTGTCGAGCAGAGAAAGTCTTATATGATTGGCAAGATTTATGAGGAGTCTCTTTCTTGGGAAGCCTTTGATGAGGCCAGTCAAGAACTTCTGACTTTCTTGCGAGGACTGATGGAGGAAGGACAGGCTCCAGACCTCTTTTTCCAAAACCAGGGTCGGCACCTCTTTTTCCCTCTAACTTTTTTTGAGCAGGGTGTGAATTTACTGATGACCTTGCCGCATTTTCAATTTGACCACCAAGTGGATAGCTACCATATCCTGCTTTTTCAGGATATGCATGCTGATGCCAATCTCTTTGCCTTTACAGTAACAGAATACTCGGATTATTTTGAAATGGAAATCAGTGAGAGTCTAAGGGTCAATGTCTTTTATCAGGGAGCTGTGCTTTTTCATAAAGGTCAGGTTTATTTTCTAAGAGACCAGCAGATGCGTCTTCTCAAGGAAATTAAAGCGTTGCCTGTGGATCAACATGGGAAAAAACACCTGCAATTTGATAGCAGTGACCGAGATAAATTGGCTTCTTGTTTAACTCTTTTTAACCAAATGGGCACCGTTTCAGCTCCAGAACGTTTACAAATCAAAACTTTTGCACCCTCTTTTTACTTTGACAGGGAAGAAGATAATCGGATTCGTTTAGAAATTCAGTTTGATTATGGAGATAAGCAGGTATCTAGCCGACAAGAGTTAGAAGAATTACCATATTCGAGTGATGCTGACTTAGAAGAAAGAGTTTTCCAAGTCTGTTTGCTTGCAGGTTTTGAAGCAGATTTTCAATCTTGGCGTCAGGCCCTAAAAGCAGAGTCTGTTTATCATTTTTTCCACGAAATCATTCCAGTCTTTGAAAAACTCGGGAATGTTGACCTATCAGACAAGTTAGAAGAGCTTTATAGCCTAGCGAGTCCTCAAGTGCAGATTGCTTCTAAGGGAGGTCTCTTGGAAATCCAGTTTGATTTTCAAGATATTGCCCAAGAGGAAATTGACCAAGCCATGCAGGCCTTGATTGCCAACAAGGATTTTTACATTGGTTCGTCTAACCAAGTCTACTTTTTCGATGAAGAAACCAAGAAAATTCGCCAAAATTTACAGGAACTGGGGAAATTTGAGTTAAAAGATGGGGCCTTACAGGCTCGGAAATCCTTGGCCTACAGTTTAGCCCATCTTTTTGAAGGGCGTGACCGTGTTTCTTTTTCACAAGAATTCCAGAATCTGGCTCACGACTTGACGCATCCAGAGGACTTCCCTAGACAAGCAACTCAGGTTCAGGCTGATTTGCGAGATTATCAGGAAAAGGGAATCGGCTGGCTACAAATGCTCCATCATTATGGTTTTGGTGGGATTTTGGCTGATGATATGGGATTGGGTAAAACCCTTCAGACCATTGCTTTTTTGACCAGTCAAGTGACAAAAGAAAGTCGGGTCTTGATTTTAGCTCCATCTGGTTTGATTTACAACTGGGCAGATGAATTTCAGAAATTTGCCCCACAGTTGGATGTGGCTGTTGTTCATGGTTTGAAAGCTAGTCGTGAGGAGATTCTTGCTGAGAGCCATCAAATCTTTGTGACGAGCTATGCTACCTTCCGTCAGGACAGTGAGCTTTATCAGGGGATGGCCTTTGACTTCCTTTTCTTAGATGAGGCTCAGGTCATGAAGAACGCCCAGACCAAGATTGCCCAGACCTTGAGACAATTTGTGGTGCCGTCGATCTTTGCCTTGTCAGGGACTCCGATTGAAAACCATCTAGGTGAGCTGTGGTCTATTTTCCAAATCGTCTTGCCAGGACTTTTGCCAAGCAAGAAAGAATTTATGAAATTGCCAGCTGAGCGAGTGGCTCAGTTTATCAAGCCTTTTGTTATGCGGCGCAAGAAAGAAGAAGTTCTGACTGAATTGCCAGACTTGATTGAAGTGGTTTATAAGAATGAACTGGAAGACCAGCAAAAGGCTATCTACCTAGCCCAGTTGCAACAGATGCGAGACCGTCTGGTTCAAGTTTCAGACCAAGAATTCCAGCGAAGTCGGGTGGAAATCTTGTCTGGTCTGATGCGCTTGCGCCAAATCTGTGACACCCCTGCCCTCTTTATGGAAGATTATCAGGGAGCCAGTGGCAAGCTGGATAGTTTTCGAGATTTACTAGTACAGGTGGCAGACGGTGGACACCGTGTCTTGATTTTCTCTCAGTTCAAGGGAATGTTGGAGAAAATTGAACAAGAATTGCCAGACTTGGGCTTGACTTCCTTTAAAATTACGGGTTCAACCCCAGCCAAGGAAAGACAAGACATGACCAAGGCCTTTAACCAAGGGGAAAGAGATGCCTTTCTGATTTCCCTCAAGGCTGGTGGTGTCGGACTGAACCTGACAGGTGCTGATACGGTTATCTTGGTTGACCTTTGGTGGAATCCTGCGGTGGAAGCGCAAGCCATTGGCCGTGCCTATAGGATGGGTCAGGAAGAAACGGTTGAGGTCTATCGCTTGGTAACCAAGGGAACCATTGAAGAAAAAATTCAGGAACTCCAAGAACAAAAGAAACATCTGGTGTCACAAGTATTGGATGGAACAGAGTCACGTGGCAGTCTGACCCTAGCAGAAATTAGAGAAATTTTGGGAATTTCTGAAGCCAGCACTTGAAAAATCAAGACAATACGCTATAATGAAGTGTTGAAAGGAAATAGAAAATGAAACAAGAACGATTTCCATTGGTGTCAGATGACGAGGTCATGCTGACTGAAATGCCAGTCATGAACTTGTACGATGAGTCTGATCTGATCAGTAATATCAAGGGTGAGTATCGAGATAAAAATTATTTAGAATGGGCTCCTATTACTGAAGAGGCGCCAGTAAAACCGATTGAAAAGCAAGTAGAGAAACCTAAAAAGGCTCCTTTAGGGGTTAAAAAAGAAGGAAAGAGCTATGCGGAGGTGGCGCGTGAAGAAGCGCGTGCAGACTTGAAAAAGAAACGCTCTGCTAACTACCTAACTCAGGATTTCAGCCGTACGAGACGTCATTCTAAATCAGGCCTTCTTAGACAGGGCAATCAACCGACAGCGCCTTTCCAAAAGGAAAATCCTGGTGAATTTGTCAAATATAGCCAAAAATTGACCCAGTCTCATTATATCTTAGCGGAAGAAGTCAAATCTATCTCTACCAAGAATGAAGAAGTGTCAGCACCTGCTCCAAAGAAAAACAACTATGATTTTCTAAAAAATAGCCAAATCTACAATAAAAAAAGCAAACAAACAGAACAAGAACGTCGGGTTGCCCAAGAGTTGAATCTGACCAGAATTACAGAATAGGGGAGGAAACATGTCAAAGACATATCATTTTATCGGAATTAAGGGATCAGGGATGAGTGCCTTGGCCTTGATGTTGCACCAAATGGGGCACAAGGTTCAAGGATCAGATGTTGAAAAATACTACTTTACTCAACGTGGTCTTGAGCAGGCAGGAATTACTATTCTTCCTTTTGATGAAAAGAACTTAGACGGTGATATGGAAATTATCGCTGGAAATGCCTTCCGTCCAGATAACAACGTCGAAATTGCCTATGCGGACCAAAATGGTATCAGCTACAAACGTTACCATGAATTTCTAGGTAGCTTTATGCGTGACTTTGTTAGCATGGGAGTAGCTGGAGCGCATGGAAAAACTTCAACGACAGGTATGTTGTCTCATGTCTTGTCTCACATCACAGACACTAGCTTCTTGATTGGGGATGGGACAGGTCGTGGTTCGGCCAATGCCAAATATTTTGTCTTTGAATCTGACGAATATGAACGCCACTTTATGCCTTACCATCCAGAATACTCTATTATCACCAACATTGACTTTGACCATCCAGACTATTTCACAAGTCTCGAGGATGTTTTCAATGCCTTTAATGACTATGCCAAACAAATTACCAAGGGTCTTTTTGTCTATGGTGAAGATGCAGAATTGCGTAAAATTACAGCCAATGCTCCGATTTATTATTATGGCTTTGAAGCAGAAGGTAATGACTTTGTAGCTAGCGATCTTCTTCGTTCTACAACTGGGTCAACTTTCACGGTTCATTTCCGTGGACAAGACTTGGGGCAATTCCACATTCCAACCTTTGGTCGTCACAATATCATGAATGCGACAGCCGTTATTGGTCTTCTTTACACAGCAGGATTTGATTTGAACTTGGTGCGTGAGCACTTGAAAACATTTGCCGGTGTTAAGCGTCGTTTCACTGAGAAAATTGTCAATGATACAGTTATTATCGATGACTTTGCCCACCATCCAACAGAAATTATTGCGACCTTGGATGCGGCTCGTCAGAAATACCCAAGCAAGGAAATTGTAGCAGTCTTCCAACCGCATACCTTTACAAGAACCATTGCCTTGTTGGACGAATTTGCTCACGCTTTGAACCAAGCGGATGCTGTTTACCTAGCGCAAATTTATGGGTCAGCTCGTGAAGTAGACCATGGTGACGTTAAGGTAGAAGACCTAGCCCAAAAAATCAACAAAAAACACCAAGTGATCACTGTTGAAAATGTTTCTCCACTCCTTGACCATGACAATGCTGTTTATGTCTTTATGGGTGCAGGAGACATTCAAACCTATGAATACTCATTTGAGCGTCTCTTGTCTAACTTGACAAGCAATGTTCAGTAGGATATTCTTATGGAAATTCCAATTAAGATCATTCAGGCAAGTAAGTCTGATTTGGCTGAGATAGAGGCACTTCAAACTTCGTCTTATCCAGCTGAAAAGCAGCAACCTTCCCATATTTTAGAAGAAAGTATCCGTAAGTGTGCGGATACCTTTCTTCTAGCTAGGGATGAAAATCAACTTTTAGGCTATATTCTATCAAGTCCCCAGTCAGACAATCCGCAATGTCTAAAAGTACATTCTTTAGTTATTGAGTCTGACCATCAGAGACAGGGCTTGGGAACACTTCTTCTTGCAGCCTTGAAAGAGGTGGCAGTTGAGCTGGAGTACAAGGGGATTCGTTTGGAGAGTCCTGATGAGCTGCTTTCCTATTTTGAAATGAACGGTTTTATTGATGAAGAAACTTCTCTTTATGAAACTAGCCAGGGTTTTAGTATGATTTGGTTTAATCCCTATTATCTGGAGGTACAATGAAAATCAGACAAGCAAGATTAGAAGATTTGGATCGTATCGTCGAGATTGAACTAGAGAATTTCTCGGTTGAAGAAGCCATTCCTCGATCTGTCTTTGAGGCACATTTGCGAGAAATTCAGACCTCTTTTCTGGTTGCGGAAAAAGAAGGAAGAATCATGGGTTATATAGAAGGGCCAGTTGCCCCTCACCGCCATCTGCAAGACCAGTCTTTTACAGAAGACATAAAAGACTATAGTCATGAGCCTGGTGGCTATATCTCTGTGACCTGTCTGTCTATTGCCAAAGAAGCACAGGGCCTCGGACTGGGTAAGAAATTGCTGACAGCCCTGAAAGAAGTTGCTCTTGAGGATAAGAGAGATGGCATTAACCTAACCTGTCATGACTATCTCATCGCCTACTATGAAAAACATGGATTTGTCAACGAAGGCTTGTCCCAGTCAACCTTTGCAGGGGAAACTTGGTATGATATGGTCTGGGAAGCTAATACTCTTCGAAAATCAAATTCAAACCACGTCAGCGTCGCCTTACCGTATATATGTGACTGACTTCGTCAGTCTTATCTACAACCTCAAAACAGTGCTTTGAGCAACCTGCGGCTAGCTTCCTAGTTTGCTCTTTGATTTTCATTGAGTATAAAATCCTAACAAACTCAATACTTTAGTAGTCTGATATGCCAATCTCATGAGGTCTTTTTATCATTTTCCATCACATCCTGACGCAAATATCTACTGCTATCTCTCATCAGCTTCATTTCTAGTAAATGAAAATCAAACTCGGAAGCT
>NZ_VMMZ01000008.1:0-141490 GCF_013277475.1 Streptococcus sp. k-628 | reverse complement strand
GACAGATTTATTGTTTTTTTCATTGTTCAGTACTACAACCTTAGTTGTAGTGCCCTGCACATTGGTTCGTCTTGTTCAGTTTTCAAAGGTCTTTGTCACTCATTTCTCTCAAGCGACAACTATATTAGTATATCACAGTCGCTTTCGCTTGTCAACACTTTTTTGAAACTTTTTTAATCTTTTTTTCATCAAGTGCTTCAACCGCAACATACCATAGTCCGTACGGGATTCGAACCCGTGTTACCGCCGTGAAAAGGCGGTGTCTTAACCCCTTGACCAACGGACCAGAGTTGTTATTTTCAACTCTTACTATTATACAGGCTTTTTAAACTTTGTCAACACCTTTTTTAAACTTTTTTTATTTTTTTGCATGAATTCCTAATGAGTACGGATGTCAAACTCTTTAAACACAATGCGTAAGTCCTTTAGCACTCTTTGACGCCCTCGGAAGTGTTCATCTCTTAAGACGCGTTCTAGTTCTTCTTGTTTCTCTTTACTTTGTTTGTTTCTATAATCTCTTAGTGTTTCATGAAAGAGATAATAATCATCTAGCCACAGACCGCCCTCACTTATACGATGACTTATATCACCCACTTCTTCATAAAGTTCTTTATTATATCTTCGTTTGTAGCTTTCTTGTTTACGGATATAGTCTAAAATTCGATTTCGAAACTTGGTTTTGAAATATTTCCTTAAACGTGGAATATCGTCTACTAGTCCTTCTTCTCTACTAATCAATTCATGTAAGCAAATCATACCCTCTTGGTTCCAATCCGATAGCTCCCACAAATGAAGGTAATATTCATTTCTACACTTGTATACAATTCCCTGGACTTCTTCATACATTTTTTTAAGCATAATCTTCCCCTTTCTAGATACAGTCTAACAGATTCAGAAACACTTTTGGCACATTTCATCCATTCTGCACCCTTTAGCTCCTCAACTGCACAAAAAGAGAGGTCTTGCCTCTCTTTGGGTTATTTTTCGTCATTCATTTTTGACTTTACTTCATCATAGGATAGTGCATGAGATTCCTCTTCTACTGTTTCAGGCATCTTTCCTGTTTCATAGAGAGATTTAATTTGTGTACTATCCAATGTTTCGTATTTCAATAATGCTTCTGCAATCAACTTGTGAGTTTCACGATTTGACTGAATAATTTCAGCAGCTTTATTTCGTGCTTCATTCAATAATGAACGAACCTCTTCGTCAATTTCATAAGCTGTTTGTTCTGAAATTAATTTTTGAGGACTCTGTGCCCCAAACATAGCATGGTTTCCTTCATATTGTACTGGGCCAAGTTTTTCACTCATACCGTACTCTGTAACCATTGCACGCGCCATTTGTGTCGCCTGTTCAAAGTCGTTTGAAGCTCCTGTAGTTTGGACATTAAAGATAATTTCTTCAGCTACACGTCCCCCCATTAAGCCAGCCAATTGCTCTTTCATATCTTCTTTAGAAAGAAGCATTTGGTCTTCCTTAGGAAGTGCAATCATATAACCGCCTGCACGACCGCGTGGTACAATTGTAACCTTATGGACAACGCGAGCATTCGACAAGACTAGACCAACAATGGTATGTCCTGCCTCATGGTAAGCAACCAATTCTCGTTCTTTTTGTGAAACTGTCTTATCTTTCTTAGAAGGTCCAGCAATAACTCTATCTTCTGCTTCATCAATATCTGAGGCATCAATTATCGATTTATTGCGACGAGCAGCAACTAAAGCCGCTTCATTCAAGACATTCTCCAAATCAGCACCAACAAAGCCTGGAGTTTGTTGAGCCACTAATTTCAAATCAACATCTTCTGCTAAAGGCTTGTTCTTAGCATGAACTTTCAAGATTGCTTCACGACCTTTAACATCAGGGCGACCAACCAAGACTTTTCTATCAAAACGTCCTGGGCGCAGAAGGGCAGGGTCAAGTACATCTGAACGGTTTGTCGCAGCGATGACAATAATCCCTTCATTTCCCTCAAAACCATCCATCTCAATCAAAAGTTGGTTCAAGGTTTGCTCACGTTCGTCATTTCCTCCGCCAAGACCAACTCCACGTTGACGTCCAACAGCATCAATTTCATCGATAAAGATAATAGCTGGTGCTGCTTTTTTGGCATCTTCAAAAAGAGAGCGAACACGACTAGCTCCAACTCCGACAAACATTTCTACAAAGTCAGAACCTGAAATACTAAAGAATGGAACACCTGCTTCTCCGGCTACTGCCTTAGCAAGCAAAGTTTTACCTGTTCCTGGAGGTCCCTCCAAAAGAACACCTGCTGGAATACGGGCTCCAAGTTTTGTAAATCGTTTTGGATCTTTTAAAAATTCAACAACTTCAACTAGTTCTTGTTTTTCTTCCTCAGCTCCAGCAACATCTGAAAATCTTACTTTAATATCTTCTTTATTTGCGGCTTTAGCCTTACTACGTCCAAAACTCATTGGGTTACGGCTATTATTTCCTCCCATATTTCCCATCATAGAGAATAGGAAGAAGAATAGAATACCGAATGGCACAATTGATACAAGAATATTAATCCACATACCACTTGAACTTTCATGCTTAACAGTTACTTCTGCCTTATGGTCAGAAGCAAGTTTTTGCAATTCTGATACTGTAGTATCTGAAGGAAGAATAATACTTGAAAATTTCTCTACTGTTGTAGCAGAAGGAGAAAAGAACTGGATACCTGTTTCTTCTTTACTTGTTTTAGGATTTTTATAGACACCCGAAACCTCGATAACACTTCCATTTGGTTGGTAGGTTAATTCTTTTACGTTGTCATCGGTAATTTCTTTTACCAATTCTGTATAATTAATTTGCTCACTTTTCCCTGCAACACTACCTGTACTAAAATACTGGTAAGCTGTAACTAGGAAAAAAATAAGTAATAACCATAGAAATGGATTTTTAATTAAACCATTATTTTGTTTTTTCATTAAAAATTGTTCTTTCTAATTTGAATACACTTCTTCTTTCAATACTCCAACATAAGGAAGATTACGATAATTTTCTTTGTAGTCTAAACCATAACCTACTACAAACTCATTTGGGATAGTAAAGCAGGTATAGTCTGCCTCAATTTCTACAACACGTCCCTCTGGTTTATCCAACAAGGTTGCAATTTTAACAGAAGCTGCTTCTCTTGCAATAAACATATCTCGCAAATTCTTCAAAGTTTGACCTGTATCAATGATATCTTCTACAAATAGAACATGTCTTCCTTTGATATCTTGAGTCACATCTTGTTTAATATTGATAACACCACTACTTGCTGTTCCACCATGGTAGCTAGAAACCATCATGAAGTCCATTTCAATATGTGTATCAATATGTTTGACCAATTCAGCCATAAAAGGAATAGATCCTTTTAAAATCCCAACTAAAATTGGATTTTTTCCTGCATAGTCTTTGGTTAATTGAGCACCTAATTTTTTAGCAGCTTCTGTAATTTCATCGTGTGAAACGAGGATTTTTTTAATATCGTTTTCTAACATTTTTTTACCTATCTATTTTTTCTATATAAAGTACAGTGTTCATTATATCATTTTTCGTGTTTTTACTCAAATTACTGGTCGCAATTCCCAAAATTGAGACAATTTCACCAAATTGCTCAATAATCAGAGCAGATTTTCGCTTTTCCATAGGGATTTTCAAATCGATAAATAGACGTCTGAGTTTTTTTCTATGTCCATTTTGAATCAAAAAATCTCCTGGTTTTCGATGACGAATGTGTATGGATGTTTCTCGTGAAACAGGTATTCGCTGAATTGATTCACCTTCTAATGGAAGTCCAAAGGAAAATAAATAACCTTGGTAAGATACCTGATTTTGATAGTGTAACACAAGTTCATCTTCCTTTTCATCAGCCTGCGGACTGATTTTACAAATCTGAAACTGTTGATACTCTTTTATCAATTCATAACCATTTTTAAGCGGATGACGATACTGGCTTTTAGTTTTTAAAATTTGCCTAACTTCTTCAAACTGAGCTTTTGTAAGATTCAAATCTGGAAAACGATTCAGATAAGTTTGAAGTAAAACTCTTTGTGTCGACTCAGAGTAAGACAATAGCTGCTCTAAATTTTCTACATCAATATTCTTTGATAATTCAGCTATTGCCAAATCATAATCTAAAATTTCATTACCGATACTTAAGATTGCATCTCTAAATCGAGGATTTTCTTTTTCTAATTCTGGTAAGTAAGAGTTTCGAATACGGTTGCGCAAATAATGATTTTCCTGATTTGATATATCTTCAAAGTGAAAAATTGATGGAAAGTCTTTTTTCTGAAAATGCAAGAAGGGACGAATAATTTCTATCTCTCCGACTACTTGCTTCTCCTTAATTCCTGATAGATAGCGCAAACGAGTGCCTCGAATCAAACGCATCAAAATCGTTTCCACCTGGTCATCAGCATGGTGGGCAGTAACTAAAGCTGTCGCACCTGTCTTTTTCATGACCTCTTGAAAAAAATCATAACGAAAATGTCGAGCACGCGCTTCTGAAAATTCTCCTGAAAAATTGCTGACATAAATAGGAAGTCCAGCTTCAGCAGCCAACTTCCTTAATTCCTTTTCTTCCCAATCTGATTCAATTCTCTGCTTATGATTCACATGGGCTAGAATCAATTCAATTTCTAACTCTTTTTGATAAGTAGATAATACCTTAAATAGAAACATAGAATCTAATCCACCAGAAAGAGCTAGCACCACCTTAGTATGCTTTTTGAAATATCCCTTCTTGAGAAAATGATTTAAAAAATCTTGTTCCCTCATTTTAGAACCTCATAAACATCCTTGGCTATCTGAGAAATCGTATCATAATCAGAATTCTTAGTGAAAATAGAAAGAATAAATGGAGAATCTGCGTAGACAACACCCGTATCATGCTTAAATTCGTCCGCATCCCCAATTTTATGAGCTACCTTCACAGAAACACCTTTGGCAATTCGCTGATTATCAAAATCTGTTTTAGTCAAAGACTCTAGCACAAATCCATTTTGATTATAAATAGCTTCCATGACCTTCCCGGCCATCTTGGAAGAAATCAATTTTTCTTTTGAATCCCAATCATCCCCCATAATGGCAGACATCTTGGATTTGAATGTGGCATCAGATTGATTTGAAATGTAATATCCCAATAAATTATGAGCTACATTATCAGATTCTTTAGATACTTTTGTGATTAAGTCCTTGAGAGAATACTCTTTATTATCCTCTTTTTTAGGAAGACTACCACTTCCCTCTGGTTTATAAGAACCTGGAAAATCATTGACTTCAGATACGTATTTTACAGTCGTATCTAACTGATAAAGACCCTCATTTATTTTTTCTTGCGCATAATAGAGATAAGGGAGTTTCAAAACACTAGCTGCATACATCTTTTCATTTTGATTGATACCAGCTTCTTTTCCAGTAGTCAGTTGCTTAACATAAATAGAGAATGAATCTTTCTGATATTTTTCAGATAACATTTCTTGGACTTTACCCATCCGATTATCTTCTTCAGAAGTTGATTCCTTATCTACCCATCCAACCTGATCAATATGTAGAAATTCTTTTCCTTCTACAAACATGAGCTTATCGATTGATACTTGTGAATAAGCTGATAAGGATGATTTCACTTCTTTTAAGTCATAAGGACTATTGTACAGTTTAAAATCAGATTCTAACCATACTTTTTTTATTGTTGGAGTTACCTCTGATTGTTCATATAAAAATCGTTTGTCCGCAGCTATAAATTGATGATTTGATAGCTTAAATACCGGAATTCCTTGTTTATTTAAGCGCCACTCAGTTATTTGAAAACTTGTTTTGGGAGTCAATTTTCCAGATTCCACTACTAAATCTTCATTTGCATAAACAGGAACTTCTCCATAAACCATAGGAGAATTTAGCTTTTCTCTAAAATAAATACCAAAGTCAGATTGTGAAAGGTAATAAATTTCTTTCGAAGTATAGACGACTTCTTTTTCTGTGCTAACAACTTTTGAAATGGTCAAAAAACTTGGTAGCAACAAAATAATTAAGAATTTACGCATTCTTCCTTTCCTTTTCTTCTTGTAAACGCAATAATTGATTTTTATCAGCCAATTCTTCCAGCTTTTCATCTGACAAACTCAAAAATTGCTCTATTACGTCTAATAAATTTTCCATTTTATCACCTTTGAAGCAAGTCAGGAATCGTATAAACTATTTCCCTCGACTTAGAATAATAGTACTTCGCTCGTGTATATTTGGCAGCATAATCCTCATCTTTCAACTTGGTAGCAAATGCTGTCTCCTTATCCTTTTCATCACTCAAGGTTTGATACTGAGTTTGCAAGTCTGCTAATTGCTGACGTCTTTGGAGTAATTGTTGATAGCTCTGCGCTAAATTAAAAGTTGGTAAGATAAATAATAGCATAATCAAAATCAATACCCACCCCATAAAACGATTCCGTTTTTGTCGTTCTTTCATCAGGTAGCGACGACGTTGGTGTTCATTTTGAATAAAAGAATTATTCAATTGTACAATATTTTTAGACATTTTCTTCTACCCGTGTTTCACTGATAATTTCATACATGCCTGCTGCATCTTCTTTTTTTGTACTATCTTTCATCTCTAGTACTTTGACAAGTAGCAACTTATTGCCAAATCGAATTTCAACTTGGTCATTAACTTTCAAATCCGTTGAACTTTTGGCCAAGATTCCATTCACCTTGATTCTGCCTTTATCTGCTACTTCTTTTGCGACTGTACGACGCTTGATAATTCGCGATACTTTTAAATATTTGTCTAATCTCATCCTTATTACCTCAACTTATTATTGTACCATTTTTATCTATTTTATAGAAGAAAAATATCAAATGGAATTTTCTTTCTTCGACTCTTTTATTTCTAATAAACTTTCTCCAAAAATCAGCAGACATTCTAAAATTTCATAATCTTTCTTATTTTGGACATCAAATACAAGCTCCATTGATCCCTTATTCTCAGTGATGCCTGCTTTTAAGTTCGTTGCGGATAGAGCTTTAAAATAATCTTGAGCTAAAAACAGTCGTTGAGTGACTTTTTCAAATTGAATTGTAACTTTATTATCTTTTCTTTCCACACGTTGAACAAAGACCTTGTCCAAGTATGATTTGACCAAACCAATCTCTAAAAGATAGGCTACTACATCTGGGTATTCTCCAAAACGGTCTATCAACTCCTCTTGTAACTCTTCATAATTGACACGGTTGTCAATTTGACGAATTTTCTTGTAAATTTCAATCTTATGTCGTTGATCAGAAATATAAGTATCAGGAAGATAGGCATCAATTTGCAAAATCAACTCAGCATTCCCTTTGGTTCTTGTGTTAGTGTTAGCATTACCGTTTCGTTTAGCAATAGCTTCCTCTAATAACTGCGAATACAATTCAAAACCAACAGAATCAATGAAACCAGACTGGGATTTTCCTAGGAGATTTCCTGCTCCACGAATCGAAAGATCTCGCATAGCAATCTTAAATCCGGATCCTAATTCTGTAAATCCTTTGATTGCCTCTAATCTCTTTTCAGAAACTTCACTGATTGATTTTTCTGGACGATACATGAGATAGGCATAAGCAATACGATTACTACGACCGACTCTTCCTCTTAACTGATACAAGGTTGACAAGCCCATATGGTCCGCATTTTCTATAAATAAGGTATTGGCATTTGGAATGTCCACCCCTGTCTCAATAATGGTAGTCGTCACCAAGATATCGTATTGTCCCTCAATAAAGTCTAATAGAGTATTTTCCAACTGAATCTCACTCATTTGCCCATGAACATAGCCAATCGAAGCCTCTGGAATCAACTCCTGTAATTCGGAAACCTTCTGGTCAATTGTGTCAACTTTATTGTAAAGATAGTAAACTTGACCTCCACGCTCCATTTCACGCAAAACAGCATCACGAATGACACTCTCATTCTTTTCCAAAACATAGGTTTGCACTGGATAACGATTAGTCGGCGGAGTTTCAATAACAGACAAATCTCTGATTCCCAGCATAGACATATGGAGGGTACGAGGGATTGGCGTTGCTGTCAAGGTCAGGACATCCACTTGTTTCTTCAGTTCTTTCAAGGTTTCCTTATGCTTGACACCAAATCGTTGTTCTTCATCAATAATCATCAAGCCCAAATCAGCAAACACAACATCTTTTGACAAAACACGATGGGTTCCAATCAAAATATCAACTTGACCCTTTTTCAATTTTTCAAGTGTTTCGGTCTGCTCTTTTTTACTTCTAAAACGACTCAATACATCAATATTAACTGCAAAATTTTGGAATCGTTCCTTAAAATTGGTATAGTGCTGTTGCGCTAAAACCGTCGTCGGAACTAGAACGACAACCTGTTTGTGATCATTAACTGCCTTAAAGGCTGCACGCATAGCAACTTCAGTCTTTCCAAAACCAACATCCCCAACTAAAAGTCGATCCATTGGTTGAGAAGCCTGCATATCTCTCTTGATTTCCTCAATACTACGAAGTTGATCATCCGTTTCAACATAAGGAAATGCATCATCAAAAGCATGTTGCTCTTCATCATCAGCTGAAAAAGCAAAACCCTTCAACTGACTACGCTCAGAATAGAGTTTGATTAAATCGTCTGCTATATCCTCTACCTGGTTCTTCACTTTTTGCTTTGCTTTTTTAAAATGACCGTCATTTAATTTATTGAGTTTTGGAGCTTTCCCATCACTTGAAACATATTTAGACAGTAGATGAATCTGTTCTACTGGGATAGAGATTTGATCCCCGTTTTGGTATTGGACGCTAACATAATCGCGGTGAATCCCTTTGATTTCAATGGTTTCAATTCCTAGGTATTGACCAATTCCATGAATGTGGTGAACAACGTAGTCCCCTTTTTCAAGTTCATTGTAATCTTTTAATCTCTCTGCATTCGAAACATGTTGTCTTCGAAAACGACGTTTTAATTTCTTTTGAAAAATCTCATGTTCAGTTATCAATAAAATCTTTTCATCTACAAAATGAAAACCATGTCTTAGATTGCCCTCGATTAAGTTTACAGATTCTTGACAGATTCTTGACTTATCTCTAGAATTCAATTTAATCTGATATTCCTCTAACACATCCTCCAATGTTTTACTTCCCATTGAATTGCTAGATTGCAAGATAATAGTATAATTCATTTTTTTGTATCGTTCAATTTCTTCTTTTAGAAAAGAAAACTGATTGAAAAATTCCTGCATAGGATATTGATTGAATTGATAAATTTTGTCAAACTTGAGATTTCCTAACCCCTTTTGTAGATTAGAGAAAAAGGTAACCGGACTCTGTTTTTTATATATTTGCTCTGTATCTGCAAAATACTGCATCTCAGAAAATGCTTTACTGTTCTGTAATTCTTCTGTAAAGTATTGTGCTAATTCTCTTTCAAAGACTTCATACTGATTCATTAATTTTTGATAATCATCAAAGAATATTGGGGTATCTTTTTCAATATAATCAAAGACAGTCCATGTCTTATCATAGCACAAAGATAAAAACTTCCGAGAATCAGAATGAATTTGTTTTTGGTGAAAACTTGAAAGAATTTCTTCTAAGTATGATTTTAAAATAGGTGATAAAGTCTTTGAAATTTGTTTTTCTAAAGCTGACTGACCTCTTTGATAATCATTTTCTCTCAAAATTATGTCGCTAGCTGGAAAGATTGTGAGTTCTGTCTTATTTTCTTTCGATAATTGTGTCTCGACTTCAAACGACCTGATACCATCAATTTCATCACCAAAAAACTCAATTCGGCAAGGTTCTAACTGGGATATTTCGAAAATATCTAAAATATCTCCTCGCAGACTAAATTCGCCCTGAGTTTGTACTTGTGTAACTTTTCGATAGCCAATTTCCTTTAACTGATGGATAAGCACGTGTTGGTCATATTCTTCACCAACTGAGATTTTTACAATACTATCTCTGAATACATCGGGAGACGGTAAAATCAATCGACTTGCTGCGATATTACAAACTAAAATCCCTCTCTTAGATGAATCATTCAAAAAACGCAATGCTTCAACCCGTGAGATGATTTTTTCTTGTGAAGACATCAAAAACTCGACCATAGGGGAGTCATCTACCAAAAATGGATAAACATGTTCCTCACCCAAGATAGAGATAAGATCACTAACCAGTCCTTCTGTCTCTCCATAAGTTGACGTCAGTAACACAATCTTATCTTCTTTTTCTAAACTGCTTGCAATTGCAAGAGCCTTAGTAGACGTTGATAAACCAAGTATTAGTTGTCTTTTCTTATCTGTCAGATTTTGATGCCATTTTTTAATCTGATCATTTTCTGAGAATAAATCTAATAAGGTCACCATTTATCCGTTATACCTCTGCATTGTTTTCTCAAAATTTTTCTCTTGTAAATAGTAGTTTACAGAATCGTCAACTTTGTCAATAGACTGTAAAATACCAATATAATCATCCTTGTCAAAGGTATTCAAAACATGGTTAACAACTGACATGCCATTTTTAGGTCTTCCGATTCCAATCTTAACACGGTTAAAGGTTTGGGTTCCAATATGTTGAATAATAGACTTGATACCATTATGACCACCTGCGGAGCCCTTTGCTCTTAAACGAATCTTTCCAACTTCCATGTCAAGATCATCGTAAATGATGAGTAAATCTTCAATATCCAAACCATAATAAGTCAATAAGGCATGAACCGCTTTTCCACTTTCATTCATAAATGTCGTTGGTTTGACAAGATAAATTTTTTCTCCATTTAGGAAAAAGGATGCTATATCAGCTTGAAATATTTTATCGTGTGTAAAAGTGACATTCTGTTTCTTCGCTAGTTGATCAATCAACATAAAACCAACATTGTGTTTGGTCTCAAAATATTTATCTCCTGGATTTCCCAAGCCTACAAGTAATTTAGTCATTTATTTTTCCTTTCAAAAGCCAAAAGGGTTGGAATTTTTTTCCAACCTAATTGACACCATTTATTAAATTTTTAGACATTAAAGCGGAATTCCATGATATCGCCGTCTTGGACGATATATTCTTTACCTTCTTCACGCAAACGTCCAGCTTCTTTTACGGCCTTCTCAGATCCATATTTCACCAAATCATCGTATGACATAGTTACTGCACGAATAAAGCCTTTTTCAAAGTCTGAGTGGATAATACCAGCTGCTTGAGGAGCCTTCATACCACGTTTGAAAGTCCAAGCACGAACTTCTTTTTCACCAGCTGTGAAGTAAGTTCCCAGTCCAAGCAAATGGTAAGCTGCACGCGTCAACTTATCAACGCCTGATTCTGTCAACCCAAGTGCCTCAAGAAACTCTTGCTTGTCTTCATCGTCCAATTCAGAAATTTCTTCCTCAGCACGCGCAGAAATAACGACTACTTCAGCATTTTCTGTCGCTGCAAATTCACGAATTTGTTTAACATAGTCGATAGAGTCAGGTTCTGAAACCACATCCTCGTCCACATTAGCAACATAGAGCACTGGTTTAGTCGTTAACAGGAAGAGACCTTTGACAACCTTTTGTTCCTCATCTGTAAATTCAATAGTTCGAGCTGATTTTCCATCTTCAAGGACTGGTTTAATCTTTTGAAGAACATTAAACTCTGCTACTGATTCTTTATCTTTTTGCGTGCGTGCCATCTTTTCTACACGCGCATAACGCTTATTGACTGATTCTAAGTCTGCAAGAATCAATTCCAGGTTAATGGTGTCAATATCTGCAAGTGGATCCACAAAGGCGTCTTCACGTCCTTGCTCGCGCATGACATTTTCATCATCAAAAGCACGAACTACGTGAACAATTGCATCTACTTCACGGATATTGGCCAAGAATTTATTCCCCAGCCCTTCTCCTTTTGAAGCTCCTTTTACAATCCCTGCAATATCTGTAAATTCAAATGTTGTTGGAACTGTCTTTTTAGGTGTGATCATTTCCGTTAGTTTTTGTAGGCGTTCATCTGGAACTTCCACCATTCCAACGTTTGGATCAATCGTCGCAAATGGGTAGTTAGCTGCCTCTGCTCCTGCTTTTGTAATTGCATTAAATAGTGTTGATTTACCAACGTTTGGCAAACCAACGATACCTGCTGTTAAAGCCATATTTTCTCATTCTCCGTTTTCATTTCAATCCCTAATATTATAACACAAAAAGGGATAAAGTGCTAAAATTCCTTGATATAGCTATTTCCCATAACTGAAATAATAATTTTATGGACTTTTTTAGGAACTTTTTAATTTTTCAATAGCTTTTTCATAAAATGAAGTAGCATTTTTCTGATTGTCTTTGGATAGGTGGCTATAAATATCCATGGTCATAGAAAGTTTTGCATGGCCGAGCCGTGTTTGTATCTCTTTGTAAGGTAGTCCAGCATTGAGCAAGATACTAGCGTGAGTGTGGCGGAAGGCGTGGAACGTAAAACGAGGGCATCCAGCACGTTCCAAATGTTTTACTAACCTAAAACTAAGCATTCTAGCGTCTATATGCTTATCAAAGCTATTAGAGAATACTTTCTCATAGGTCAACCCCATTTCTTTTCCTATTTGGGATTGTCTTGCTTTATAGAGCCGTAGCATGAGCACCGTCTTATTATCCAAGTCAATTACCCTAATACTTGATTTAGTCTTAGGGCTAGTGATTTCTTTGATAATATTTAACGTTTTATTGACGTCTAGTGTACCATTTTTTAGGTCAATATCAGACCACTCTAAGGCTAAACACTCACGAATACGCAAACCAGTAGCTAAAAGCGTCTTATATAGCACCGTATCAAAGAAATTTTTGTAAGTGTTTGGCAACTGATCCATATAAGCTAAGAACTTTTTCAAATTCTCATCATCCAGATATTTCAGTTTTTGCCCTTCTTTGAGTTTACGCCGTGGAATAATGACATCACGGGCAGGGTTGAAGGGGATAGCTTGCAAAGATACGGCATATTTAAGTATGCGTTTGTTTAGAGAGTGAAGGAGCGGATATTCTTGGAATCCCTCACCTAATTGATTGTAGTCTTTTGCCCACTGGTTAACTTGACTTTGAATGATTGGGGGCGTCAGTTTATCCAGCCTATAGTTTCCGAAAGCTGGAAGTAGATATTTATCTATTTTGAATTTGGTACCCATTAAGGTAGATTTTTTAACCGTATGGCAGTATGTTTCTAGCCAATTCTCCACCAGTTCGGCATAGGTATTGATTTGAACCGCTTTAAATACTGTTGACCCGTCTTTTTCAAACTCTATTTGAGCCTGTAACGCTTTGGTTTTGAGTTCCTTCTTGTTTCGGCCTGATATAGTTGTCTTGACTTTCTTACCTGTTACTGTATCTGTACCCAGATAGATACTGGAGCGGTAGACTATTGACCCGTCTTTCTTTTTGTATTCTGTTATTTTCATGATGATAAACCTTTCTAAAATACATCAGCAGGCAAGCTATTATTAAAAAGGTTTTAGATTGTGGTTTAAATCATGCTAGGGCTTCATAGATTGCCCCACATTCGATTTTAAAGAGTCAGGCGGTAAATAATACCAGAGTTGGAAACAAGGTGGATATGGGGTTATTTATCGGCTAGACGTTTTAGATTGTCCAGAGCTTTTTGATTGTTTTTGTAAAGTACCTCTAACTGTTCTTTGGCGATTCTATTGAGTTCAGTTAGGCGGTTGCTTTGTGATAGCCCTTGTTTTATCATTTCAGCGTTAAGACTTTGTAAATTATTAAGAACTAATAACTGTTCAATAGTGGCATTATCTCGCTGATTGCCGTCTTTTTCTGGGAAAGCTTTCTTGTATTCTTTGGCAGTCATACCGAACAAGGCAACATTAACCAAATCAGCTTCAGAGGAGTAAGCGTATGATATTTGAGACGGCTGAAGTGTTGGGACAATATTTTCTTTAATTGCATCAGTTTGTATTGTGTAATTGAGTTTTGAAATATAGCGGTTCACTTGCCAATCTAACTGATTTCTATAGGCCTCTTCTTGTTTAAGCCGTTGATAGTCTTGAATGATGTAGAGTTTGAACTCTGGGGAAATCCAAGAAGCAAACTCAAAGGCTATGTCTGAGTGGGCATATGTTCCACCGTAACGGCCAGCTTTTGAAGTGATACCGATGGCGTTCATTCTTTCTATCCATTGTTTAGAAGTCATTACAAGCCTACCAGGTTCATTTCTAACCGTATGGAATTCCATACGGTTAAAATTTGGGTTATTAATACTTTCCCAAGTTGCTAAAAAATCTATAGTAGCGTAACTACTAAGCCAGTTTGATATGACTATTCTAGGATCTTCGCTATTTTTATATTTAGCTATATCGGTCAAGCTGATATAATCAGTATTATTGGCTAGTAAAGTGATTTCTTTACCGTTTGCGTTGATTTTAACCATGGTAGTCCTTTCTAAAATATTGAAAGTGGTTGACATTTGTTGACATCAAAAAAATTAGTAGATATGGGGATTATATTGGGTTGAAGCTTGAGAATCCACGCGCTTCAGGATTGTTGAACATTGTGGCGCGTGGGTATGCTATAGGTCGCATAATCGGACTTTTCGGCCACCCTAAAGAAAAATATTAGTGCTAAGGTTTGCTATTGGCGAATATGGGGGATTTTTATCTTCCTCTCATAGCTAATAATTCAATAGTTTTACCTATATTTTCTTGTTCAGTTTCTGTTAGTATGCTCCATAAAGCTATAAATTTTTGTAATCTAGCAGGGAGAAATAGAAACGAGCTATAAAAGTCTTCACGGTGCTTTACAACTATTTCAGGAGGTACAGCGGTATTTTTATAGCTTTCATAAAACTGTTTATCAATATACTCATAAAATTTTTTTACTCTTTCTCCGATTAGTTCCTTTATCTCTTGATTAAGAAATGTTTCAACATCAGAATAATTTGAAAAAATTGTTTTATCAAGGGCTTTTTCTATTTCTCTATACTCACTATACCCCAGCAGATACCCAACGCTTACCTCGAAGTATTTAGCTAGCTGCTGGGCTTTTTCTGGTTTAATTTGGCTTTCTCCGTTTTCCCAGCGTGATAGAGTCTTTTCTGATATGCTCATTTCTTTTGCTATTTCCTTTTGAGATAGCTTTTTTTCTTTACGTAACTCTTTTAATCTATTCATTTATATCAACACCTTTCAAATGTATTATATCATTCTTTTTATCGAACCAGACAAAAAAAGTCCAATAAAATAAAAAATATCCTTTACAAAGACAAAAAGTGTCTGTAATAAAAACCAATCAGACAAAAAGTGTCTGGATAGAGCCTACAGCACAACACTTTTCAATCTATTCTGCTGGAGGTTGATTTTAAAAATAATAGAAAGAGGTAAGACATTTGAAAAATAATATGCGTGTTATTTTAGCAAAGAAACGCTTGAAGGTGGCAGATGTTGCAAGAGAAACAGGGCTATCAAAAAGCACTTTGACGGCATTGTATTATGAGCGTTCAAAAAATCCGACTTTTGAGACATTGCAGAAAGTAGCTGACTTTTTAGAAGTTACGATTGATGACTTGTTAAAGGTTGGATAAATAGAAAGGCAGGCAAGCAATGAAGAGGAACTATACAAGGGTCATCGATGAAATGCGAACCACTCACGGGCTGAACTTGGTAGCTATTGGCCAACGAATAGGCATAGATCCCCGAACAGTTGGCAAGTGGGCACAGGGCAAGCATAAGCCCAACAAGGAAAGCAGAAAAAGGCTAAACAAGTTATACAGAGAGGTTAATCAAGACATGACAACACAGCAAAAAGATTTATGTGATTTTTTTGGGAACTTCTATCCCAAAGGAGAACAACACAACAAAAAGGAAGTTTTGGAAGTTGTAACAACTCAACGATTTGGCTCTAAACACTTTGATGTTTATGGAGACATTCAAAATCCGTTATTTGTAGCGGTAGAGGTTGCTGAGATGATTGAAATCCAAAACACCACGGATTTACTAAAACGGGTAGATGATGATGAAAAGCTGACCTATGTAATATCTAGGGCAGGTCAAAAAAGAGAAATGAATATGCTGACAGAGTTCGGAGTCTATGAAGTTTTATCGCAGTCACGCAAACCACTAGCAAAAGAGTTTAAAAAAGTGGTCAAGCACATTCTGAAAGAAATCCGACTAAACGGCTACTACATGGATGGGGAACTGGTGGAAGAACCACAGACCACTATAAAAGCCCCTGACACGTTGGCAGAGGCAGAGCGGTATTATATCGATACACTAGCCAAAGCTATTGCAGAGGCTCAGAATATGGACGAGAAGAGCCGTCTGACAAGCAAGTTAACCAAATTCATGCAGGAGGTAGAACCACAATGGAATTAGTCTATATGGACGGTAAAAAAGAGCCGTATACTACGAGTGAGATCATCGCTGAATGTGCTGGAGTCACTCATCACACAATCACCAAGATGATCCGCAAACATCAAGCAAGATTTGAACAGTTCGGAAAGGTTGGATTTAAAATCCAAGCTATGGAAAGTGGCCAGAATACCAAGGACTATATTTTGAACGAACAACAAGCGACCTTGTTAGTTACATTCTTAAAGAACACCGAGCAAGTGGCCAACTTCAAAACCAACCTGGTCAAAGCATTCTTTGAAATGCGTGAGGAACTTTCTAAGTTTCGTATGCAGAGGGCGCTAGAAAAGCCAAAAAGAAAAACACTGCATGACAGTATTGAGAACTGGGAACAAGCACCAAAGCACGCGCATAGTACTATGAACAACCTGCTACTAAAAGCAGTAACCGACAGGAACGCTAAACAGTTAATGGCGGAACGTGGGGGCTATAATGGCATTGATAGCTTGACCAGTGACGAGCTGGAGCAATACCAGGCATTTGAGGATATGGTAATAGCCATGATTGGCTTGAATATGAGTTATCAGGAAATCAAAGCTATGGCATTCATAAATAAAAAAACACGCCAAAGAAGCGCGTGAGAGCAACAAAAAGGGCTTAGCAATAACCACACCGCAGAGCCTTTCACACTAACACTAAAACGAATTTAACAAAGCAGGCAAGCTATTATCAAAGAGGTTTTAGTAAGATTTATACCTAGATTATAGCATATTTAGGGCAATTTGACCATACGGAGAGCGCCAACTCTTTAAACTGGTACTTTCTCACGCTTTCAATTTGGCGAGTCTGAGCGTGAGGATTAGCGTTATAAGAAACAACTCAAAAAGCCCCACGCTCTCGGTCGGCAAACTTCTGAGCGTGAGGAACTTCATTGCAAGAAAAACTATATAAGAAACAACCATTCAAAATCCCCACACTCGCCATCGCCCAACTTTGAGTGTGAGGATATCCTGGATAGTAAAAGACAAAGAAGGTAAAGCAAAATGGATGAATTTTTTAAAGAATTTGAAAAAGAATTAGGCAACGTAGAGGAAAAGCTAGATATTTTATCAGAGTGGCATTTATCCAAGAAACACCACGGAGCAACAGAGATAGCCGAAGATTGTAGATCAGCAATTAGTCAGTTATGGATGCAATTTTATAGATTATCGGAAACTTATAAACAACAGGAAGCTGACCATGAAACATTTTTAGATGCAAACATCAGCAACTTACTAGGCGAGTTAAAGAAACATGATGAATTTTTAGCAACTAATTCCATCAATTTAGGGAAAGAACGCCCAAACTGGTTATTATTTAACTATTTGAATAAAGCTGTTAGAAGTTTTACAGATCCGAATAAACTAGCAACAGATAACACTGGTAACATTTGGGATTATCTACGTAGCCTAATTATCAAGGATTTGAAAGAAAGAGGGTTATTAAAATGAATGAACTAGATATAAGTAACACACAGGCTGCTGTCTTAATCGTGGTATTGATTGGCTTACTGCTTTATCTAAACCACCGAGACCGCAAAAAAAGCGCCCAATTTGAGCGAGAAAACCAACAGACGATAGAAACACCTAGCGAGGATTTAAACCCTGAATATGGGCGATATATCCAGCTTGCAGGGGTAAGAGTTTACGGAGGGATGAAATGAGTTACACAGTGAAGATATACCTTGATAGTGAAAAAATACCAGATGAACCTTATTTTACTAAAGAGATTTTTCTAGCTACGTGTATGGACAATGCAACAAAGTTAGCTGTAACTATGGGCTTGTTGACAAAACAAGCGTTTGATTTAGAGACTAAGACAGCTATTTTGAAAACCTTGAATACAATCATAGAAACTCAAAAAGATATTTTGCAAGGGGTAGCGAGCGGACAAATAACCTTTTTGAATAAAAGCAAAGGAGGGGAGGAACTGAATGAGCCTATCAGAGAATGATAAACGAGTATTAAGACTAATCAAGGTAGGGGCTGAGAACTCCATAACAGGGGCAGAAATCAGCCTGACAACCAAGCTAACAGAAAGAACAGTACGTGACATTATCAAGCGTCTAGTAGTTAAGCACAACATCCCTATTGTAGGGGTTAGATGTGGCGTTTTTAGTGGGTACTTTATCCCAGCGAATAAAGACGAGTTACTAGATGGTGCTAAGGCCTTTTACAACCAAGTACAGGAGGAGAGTAAGCGCCTAGCGGTGTTGATGAACAGCGACCTAGAAAGCTACAAAGAAACCTTGAAGGAGGTGGGCGGATATGTTTAGCCTAAGCCGAGAAAGCGAGCAAGATCTAGCGCATGGCATTCTGGAGGTAGTGGAAAGATACCTTGAAGCGCGTGATACAGTCAAACCACGACTGACAGGTTTAATCTCAGCCCAGGAAGTCATGGACGAGTTAGATATAAAATATTTGACGCTCCAAAAGTGGGAAAAAGCTGGGCTAAGACGATACCAGCCCCCGCTAGAAGATACTAGGAAAATCTATTACAAAGTTACGGACATCTGGAAGTTTCTGGGGGTGGAGAATGGCAAAAACTAAAATATATTTTTGGCTAAAAATTGATAAGAAATTTTTTGATAATATTTTTATCAAGAGACTAAAAACGGTACCTGGTGGGTACACTATGACAGTGATTTATATTAGGCTCATGCTAGAGAGCTTAGAAAGTGACTGTATTTTATACTATGAGGGTTACTTTGACAATCTCAAGGAAGAGTTAGCCCTAAAATTAGACGTATCGGAAGATGATATAGATATGACCATGGCATACTTTACTAAGTGTGGTCTAATACAAGTTGATGAAGATAAAAACGCAGAACTACCGCAGGCAAAAGCCTTGGTTGAGAGTGAAACAAACTGGGCAAACTATAAACGTGAACAACGAAAAAAAGGAAAATTGGAAGAAGTCCAACCATCTTTGACAATTTCCAACTCGTGTCCAACAGAGATAGAGATAGAGAAAGAGAAAGAGATAGAGTTAGAAGAAGAGATAGAGAAAAAAACTTCTTCTGCTCCTACTGCTGAAATCTCTAATTATTACCAAAAGCGTATAGGGGTTATGGATGGGCAACAATATCAAATACTGACTGACTATCTCACTCTTGACGGTATGGAGCTAGAGGTTATCAAGATTGCCATAGACAAGGCTGCAGATAACGGCAAGCGATCTTTTAGCTATATCAATTCAATACTCAAGAACTGGAGACAGAATGGTATTAGAACCATGGTACAAGTCGAAGATGAACAGAGACTGTTTCAGCAAAAGAAACAAGGTCAGTCTGACGATGATATTCAAGATCCGTTTATCTACTGACGGAGAGGAGAAACAATGGAATTACTGAATACAGACCAGCTCAATGAAAAAATAAAGGTCACTGATGAGCTTTGCCCAACCCATCAGATTAACCTAGTACAATTCAAAAAGCCAGATGGTTATACATCACCCTACTGCATGGAATGTACTAGGGAGAACATCAAACAGACGGAGCTAGAGGGCATAGAAAAAGCCCTAGGCCATGATCTGGACTCTTCAACCTATGATGTGCTAGCGCGTGAAAGTACGGTGTCAAATGAGCTGAGAGAGGCCTCTTTTAGCACTTTCAAAGCCGAGACAAAAGAGGAACACGAGGCCAAGGAGTTTGCTATCAAACAAGCTAAGGAGTACCTAAACGGTATGACAGGGAACACGCTAATTATGGGCAATCCAGGTACTGGCAAAAGTCATTTATGCTATTCTATGGCCAAAGCCATTAACGAGGGCTATAAGTCTAGGAATGAGCCTAAGAGTGTGCTTTTTATCAGTATTACTGAGATTATCACGCGCATTCAGTCAGGTTGGCAGTATAGACAGAGTGATTTTACAGAGTATGATGCCTTGAAGTTGCTGACTGAGGTTGACTATCTCTTTATTGATGATTTAGGAACAGAAAGCGTTATGAACAGCCAAAAAAATGAAGCTAATAATTGGGTACAGGCCTTTCTTTTCAAGATTTTTGATAAGCGAGACACAACTATCATCAACACCAATCACAACGGAAAAGAGCTGGCCAGAATCTATAATGATAAGCTAGTCAGTCGCATTGGAAAACAATCAGAGGGGAACGTATTTATTATTACAGACATTAAAGATAAGAGGATGAAGCGTAATTTTTAACCAAATAAAAAAAGGAGGAATTCCATGATAGAACCAGCATACTTTGAACAGGCAGATCAGGAACTGGAGGAACTCAATCGCAAACGTGACGATTTTATGGCGGATGCAACACCAGTATGTCTTGAAGATACGCCTAAACTGATTGAACTAGGTGAGAAGCTCCGGACGGAAGACACCAGCATAAATGCCTATGAGTTATACAGACACCCTGAAGCGCGTGCAAAGTTATTCGCCCAAATCGCGGAAGCCTGCTTCTTGCTGATTGCAGATAGCTCACCAGTACCAGTGCAGCCGACACAAGCACAGCGGATACATTTTTGCGAGTACTTGGAAGGACAATTCCAGAATATCATTAAGAAGTTGATTGCAGGAACTGACAAGCAAGTTCTAGAGTCTTTACTTGAAGCTTTGCAACTACCCAAAGAAAAACAAGCTCAATTTGTCCGTGATGTGGTAGTAAGTGGCTCACTCAGTGAAGAATAGTAGCAAAGGGGCATTGCCTCTTTTTGTGGTTTCACTACTACTGAACCCAATAGTTTTGGGTTTTTCCATATAGGGGGAAATAATGAAGCGGTTAGCAATAGAAACAATCATTAAACCAATGAAGCTAAGAGGAATAACTAAGGGTATAGCAGAGTTGGACGGTCAACGTTTAGAGATTGATTTGGATAATTTAATGATTGATTTTGGTGGAGAGTCATTTGAATTAGACAGAATAGCAGGAACTAAGGGAGGTAATCGATATTTCTTTCTTTGCCCTGATTGTGGGAGACGGTGCAGGTTACTTTATAAACGGTATTTATATTTTAGTTGCGGTACTTGTCTAGCTATCCACAAGAGTACCCTGAACCGTAATAAAACGGATTGCCAATACTACTGGGAGCTTGCACTAAAAGAAGCCAGAAAGGTAGAACCAGGGTGGAGTCCTAGACGTGGTGGATATATGTTTGATGGTTTCCCTGAAAGACCAAAGTATATGAAGCGTGACAGGTATCGTAAGCACTATAAGAAGTTTTTGAAGTATATTGAAAAAGGGGATAGACTTTGGCTGAATGGTTCGAGATTGTAGGACAATATGAAGTAGTGTGTAATTTACCCAACGAACAAATACTACATATTAGACGGTTTAAATGTTAAAAAAGCTGGATATATCAAGAGTTTAAGTAAGCAGAGCGTTCCAAAAAAAGGGTGTGGTAAGCGTTCCGAAAAATGGTAAGGTTTTGGTGAGGTAAGAGCAAAAAATGTAAAGGTTTTGTCAAGGTTGCATATTTAAAAGCCCCAAAGGTTACTACAAGGCAGAGAGGTTTACCGGGGGTTAGAAAAGGTGAGATTTTGCTTAGGTAGTGGCAGTAAATATGCCTGACAAATGGCAGGGTTATGTGTGTTGAACTCCGAGCGAACGCCGAGAAAGTGGCTATATCCCCCTATCATTTATCAAGCAGATAAGAGCAATAAAAACCCTCCTTAACCCCCTGAGAAACGACAAGCAGATAAGCGGAGTTTTTACCCCTCTTATTTCGGATTTACTCCTTGCAGAATGACAAGCAGATAAGGACGACAATAAGCCTTCTTAATTGCTTATCAAACCACAAGGAGATACGGGGGGCTATCTCCCTCCCCACGCGCTTCTATGAGCTTCCCCCGTCATTGTACATTTTTTCTCACGGGAAAGCATTTGAAGCTAGAGCGAACATAGAGAATACGAAAAAAGCCAGCACAGGGCTGACTCCTTTGTGATATATCCGATAAAAATATTATATCATAGAGGAGGCCGATGTATGACACCAGAGCAAGTAAAAGAAAAACTAGAAGGCGTTAAGTGGATAAACAAAGAGATAGAAGGCTTATATTTAGAGCTTGCAGCTTTAGAAAGTGGTATTATCAAAAAGCAAGAACTGAGCAATACCAGAGTACAAACAAGCAGGGTAAATACAGCAGAGAATAACCTTATAAGTGTTCTAAAACTAAAAGAGGACACTTTACAGAGAATTGAGCGACTTACTGAAGAGAGAATGGAAATATCTAGGCTGATTGATAAGTTGGTCAATCAGCTTGAGCGTTCTGTTCTAAGACTTTTTTATTTGAATAATCTAGACGCTTGGCAGGTTGCTGAGGAAATAGATAAATCAAAGACTACAGTATATCGAGTAAAGCAGGAAGCTATAGAACACTTAGCAAATGTGGGGTAATAGGTGAGCACAAAAAAACGCCTAGAACAATCTAAGCGCTAAAGAGTAGTGGACGGTGTGCCTGTCCCGTCATCTCATACTATGAAGTTGCGTAGCGACACTATCATCTCTACCTCACTTCTCTTTAGACTAATTATACCACAAAGGAGCGAACTAATGGAGCTGGATAAGTTTAAAACGATGATGAACGTCAGAAAGCGGATGACTTACTTTCTACGATTCCAGAGGATGGCAGGAAGTGAAAACCAAGTTACGATAGATGAAGAGGCTTGGAAACTTGTCTTACCTGATCAGTGGAATTTGAGCGGCGAACATGAAAAAGCAATCCGTGAGGGGTTGGAGATATTCGCCCACGACATCAACAGCATAGAGAACGAGAGAGCCAGAAAATACTTCATTATCCATTATTGCTACATGAGAAAGAAAACAATGAGCGAATGCGTAGAAATGGCAGGTACTAGCTCCACTAGTTATCACCGATACAAACAGATAGCCGTCTTAAACTTTGCGAGAATCCACCAGAACGGAGAGCTAGAAGCATATAAGTAGGCAAATATAGGTTGAGGCTTCATATTCGCCCCCTATTTCGCTTGGTTTCGTACTGGACAACTAAAACACCATGGATAAACCAGAAGCCCTCAGAAACGAATCTGGGGGCTTTTGTGAGGTCATAATCTTATAAACCACGCGCTTCATGGTATAATATACCTATCAGCAACCAGCAATAAAAAAAGCACGTTTGACCGTGCTAGTTTCTTGCCTGCTGAACTCGTCAAATCTTAGCCCTTTTGTGGGGCTTTTTTTGTGTACTTTTTGAGAATTTTTAGGAACTTTTAATGATTTCTAATCAAATGAGATTTTTTAAAAACTCAACAATATCAAGCTTTTGGGCGCTCTAAACAAGTTTAAAAGTGTGTGGATTATAATCTAACACAAAAAGGGAAAACTTGCTAACCCTCTAACTAAGGGTTCTCAGTCAATAATTTTATTCATTTTTCGATCAAAATCATAGCGCCCCATCATGACAACATGGTCACAATTACTGCATTTGATTTTGATATCTGCCCCTACACGTGTAATTTCCCAACGATTTGCTTTTTTACCAGTTGACTTGATAGTACAAGCATGTGGTTTTTTCATCTCAACAAAATTTCCAACTTGATACATACTACTCTCCTTTTCTTTTTCGATTATATCATAAAAGAGGCGAGCCAGGCTCAACCTCTTTCACTTAATTTGTACGAACTGGTGTAATGAGCTGCATGAAATCTTCGTCAGTATCTGCTGGAACAAGAGTAAATGGACGAACAGCTGAGATAAAGCTAATGGTCACCTTTTCGCTATTTAAAGCCTTGAGTGAATCAATCAAGTAAGTTGGGTTGAAACTAATAGTCAAATCTTCACCAGTCACCTGATCA
Organism: Streptococcus sp. k-628; assembly: GCF_013277475.1. Lineage (NCBI taxonomy): Bacteria > Bacillati > Bacillota > Bacilli > Lactobacillales > Streptococcaceae > Streptococcus > Streptococcus sp. k-628. The sequence goes on along the minus strand of NZ_VMMZ01000008.1, from coordinate 117,380 downwards.
GTATCAATTTCTTCGTTTACTTTACCAACTTCTGGAGAGTGAACATGGGCGCTAACAATCCCATCTTTAATTTCAAGTTTCACAGTACCATTTTGAGTCGCACTTGATAAAAGACGAGCACGCTCCATTGACTGTCGTAAGTTTACAACATCAAAAGTAATAGTAGTGTTAAAGTCTGTTGGAATCAAGCGATCTGTATCAGGATAGTTTCCTTCTAGGAGACGAGTATAGAAGCTAATATTTTCGCTTCTAAAGAGAATTTGGTTATTGGCAAAGAAAATCTCTACAGTTTCAATATCATCTGTAAATACCGCTGAAAATTCGCGTAGAGAACGGCTAGGAATGACAACATCAAAATCATCACTATTTTTCTCAAGCGTTAATTTTTTCTGGCTTAGACGATGAGAGTCTGTTGCAACTGTTTTTAACTCTTTGTGTTGACTCAATACAAAATGAACACCTGTCAAAATTGGACGACTCTCTTGTGTACTTGCAGCAAAAGCTGTTTCATTGATAATTTTCTTGAGTAATTTTGTTTCAAGAACCAAAGGAGTGCTTGCTGAAATTTCTTGGATTCGTGGGTACTGTTCGCTATCTTTTCCTTTTAGGGTAATTTCTGATTTGCCACTGGTTAAAACAATTTGATTTTGTTCAATTTCTTTAAAATCAAGAGTCACATCAGGTAGACTAGATACAACATTGATAAAGAAAGAAGCTTCAAGAAGGATCGAACCTAAAGAAGTAATTAACAAACCAGCATCTTCATTTTTTTGAGAAATAAAATTTTCAATTGAAATCTGACCATTTGAACCAATTAAAGTAACACCTTCGTTGGTCACGTCAATTTTGACAGTTGATAAAATAGGAATGGCATTTTTAGAACTAATAGCTCTCTTAGTAATATTTAATGCTTGTAGAAATAAATTTTTATTAATTGAAAAATGAATCATGGATTCTCCTTTATTTATTTTTAGTATTAGAAGGATAATAGTAATAATAGAGTCTGTGAAATCTGTGGAAAACAGACTTTAAACAAGTCATATCAAGTTTTTGGGCTTGTTTAAAAAATGTGGATAAAAAAGATAATAAAGTAAAAGTTATCCACAAGTTATTTGATTTTCTTTTTGATTGATTCAATTTCTAAGCGTAAATTATCGTCTTCATCAATCAAAGATTTAATTTTAGCATGGGCATGAATAACTGTTGTGTGATCTTTACCACCAAATTCCTTCCCAATTTTTGGAAGACTATTATCTGTTAGTTCTCTAGATAAATACATGGCTACTTGACGGGCTAACACAATATTTTGAAGGCGTCTACTTCCCTTCATTTCTTTGACGCTGACACCATAAAAGTTACCAACTTCATTTTGGATTTTATCAATTGGGATAACGAGCATTTGGCTAACATCTTGTTTGCGAGCTCTAATGGCTTCTGCAGCAATATCAATAGTGATATCCTTGATGTTTTTTACTCGGGCAATTAAAGTGATGTCGTTGATAGCTCCCTCAAGATCTCGAACATTTGAATCAAATTGCCCAGCTAGGTATTCTAGAGTATCACTTTGGAAATTGTAGCCTAAATGTTCCGTTTTACTTTGTAAAATGGCAATACGTGTTTCAAAGTCAGGGGGTGTAATAGTTTGTGTTAATCCCCAACTAAAGCGCGTGACAAGCCTCTCCTCGAGCCCTTCTAAATGTTTTGGACTACGATCACTGGTTAGGACAATCTGTTTTTGCTTGTCATGAAGGGCGTTAAAGGTATTGAAAAATTCTTCTTGAGTTGCAACTTTTTTTCCGCTGAGTGACTGAATATCATCGATTAACAAAAGATCAAGACTGCGGTAGGTTTTTTTAAACTTTTCCATTTCCCCAAGTCTTAGGTGATCCAGAAAGTCATTAATAAAGCTTTCAGCAGGGATATATTTAACACGCGCATTCGGAATATTTTTTAGAATTTCATTTCCAATAGCGTTTAACAGGTGAGTCTTACCAAGCCCAGGTCCTCCATAGATAAAAAGAGGGTTATAGGTCAGAGCCAAATCTTCAGAGACAGCCAAAGCGGCTGATACTGCCCAAACATTTCCATCCCCTTGAATAAAATTATCAAAGGTATACTTTTCTTTTAATCCCGTATCCGAATAAGGAATAGATGCTAACTTTGGACTATAATCATAAAGAGTTGAATTTGTAGCTTCTTCAACTTGTGAGATAGCCGTATCTTGAGGTTTAGTGAAAATATAGTGAGGAGTAATCTCAGCATCATAAATTTCAAATCCGGCAACTACAATAATATCTTTTAGTTGTTTTTCCCAGACCATCTCCATTTCAGATCGTGGTAAAAATATAGTGGCAACATTGTCCTCTACCTTGATGAGTTCAGCTTGAATAGCATAGAAATCATACATGGATCGAGTCAGTCTTTCTTGAGCAAATTCTAAGATACGATTCCAAAATTTTTTTTCTTTCAATCCGTTCTCCTCCTTTACTATTTAAAAGTTTAATGCTAGACTTATTTTACCATAGATAGTAAGAATTTTCCACAAGCTGTGAAAAATAATCCACAATGTTATCATCTTTTATCCACAGGTTGGGGATAAAAGTAAAAACTATTGATTTATTAAGCTTTTTATTGAAAAAAATAGTGGATAACCTTGTGAGATAAAAAAATAAAAGAACAGCCTTATTTCAGGCTGTTGATAATTCTACTGTATTCTTCTTGATTTGAGAAAGTAATAATGATTTTTCCACTATTTTTTTTAGACAGTTTGATTTCTACATCTAATCCGAGTAGTTTTTTTAACTGTTCTTCTTCATTTTGTATGAAATGATCATTTTTTTGCAGTTTCTTTTGTTTTTTCTCTGTCAGAAGAGCTTCTAATTTCCTTACAGAAATGTCTTCTTCTATAATCCGTTGAAAGAAATAGTCTTGTTGTTCCTTATTCAACCCAACTAGAGAACGCGCATGAGCTTGTGATAGTTTGCCATTTTCTACTTCTGAGAGGATAGCATCTGGCAAGGAAAGCAAGCGAATAGAGTTGCTGATATATGGACGAGACTTTCCCATTTTATCTGCAATTTCAGCATGGGTGAATCCTTTCTCTACGAGAGATTCATAAGCGCGTGCTTCTTCTATTGGATTTAAATTTTCTCTCTGCAAATTTTCAATAATGGACTGAACCATCATCTCTTGGTCTGAAAGCTGTTTAACAACAGCTGGGATAGACCTTAGACCAGCTAAAAGTGAAGCCCGATAGCGTCTCTCTCCTGCAAGGATTTCATAACCAATAACAGGAGATTGACGAACAATAATCGGTTGAATGACCCCATTTTCTTTGATAGACTGTGCTAGTTCATCTAGTTTTTCTCTATCAAATTCTTTTCGAGGTTGATAGGGATTTTTTTGTATATCCGTGATAGAAATCATTTCAAATTTTTCCATGATTCTACACTAACACATCTTTTCTCTTATGTAAAGCTTTCTTTACATAGATGTCAATTAAGATTCTAAATCACCTGAACTCTTGTCAAGTTTAATAGATGTAGTTTCTTCTTTACCGTTACGATAGTAAGTTATCTTAATGGTGTCTCCGATAGAATGATTGTAAAGAGCACTTTGTAAGTCTGTTGATGAAGCAATGTCTTTGTCATCTACTTTTGTAATAACATCGTATTTTTCAAGGTGACCATTGGCAGGCATATTACTTTGTACAGAACGAACAACGACACCAGATGTTACGTTACTTGGAATATTCAGTCTTCTAATGTCACTTGTATTAATATTTGAGAGATTGACCATTTGGATGCCCAAAGCTGGACGAGTCACTTTTCCGTTCTTTTCTAACTGTTCAATAATATTGATAGCATCATTTGCAGGAATTGCGAAACCAAGACCTTCTACAGATGTTCCTCCATTTGTGGCAATTTTACTTGAGGTAATTCCAATAACCTGCCCTTGAATATTGATCAGTGGGCCACCAGAGTTACCTGGGTTAATAGCAGTATCAGTTTGGATGGCTTTTGTAGAAATGGCTTGTCCATCTTCAGATTTTAAAGATACATTTCGATTAAGACTAGATACGATACCTTGAGTAACAGTATTTGCATATTCAGAACCTAACGGGCTACCAATGGCAATAGCAGTTTCTCCTACGGTTAACTTGCTAGAATCACCAAACTCAGCTACTGTTGTAACTTTTTCTGAAGAGATTTTGACGACAGCAATATCAGAGAAAGTGTCAGCTCCGACAATTTCTCCAGGTACTTTAGTTCCATCTGACAAACGAATATCTACTTTGCTGGCACCATTTATAACGTGATTATTGGTGACGATGTAAGCTTCTTTATCATTCTTTTTATAAATAACCCCAGATCCTTCACTAGAGATTTGCTGAGAATCTGTATCAGTCTCATCATTGCCAAATACGCTATTTTGTCTGTTAGCTGAATAAGTAATAACAGATACAACAGCATCTTTTACTTTGTTAACAGCCTGAGTTGTTGAGTTTTCGTTCTTATAGGCAGTCTGTGTAATAGTACTATTGTTGTTAGAGGTACTTACACTACTTTTTTGAGTTAGTTGAGCTATTGAAAAACTACCCAAGGCTCCACTAAAAAAGCTAATGACGATAACGACTAATAATTGAAACCCTTTTTTGTAAAATGTTTTTAAATGTTTCATATTTGCCTCCATATTTTTGAATTACTGAAAGTATAAACTGACTAGCTTAATTATAACTTAAACACAAAAAGTTTTACACAAACTGTGGATAACTTCCAAAAATCTGTGGTTTTCTCGGTTAAAATTAACCTTTTATTTTGTGAATAAGATGTGAAAAAATAGAGAATATGTTAGAATAGAGTCATGAAAATTAAAGTTGTAACAGTTGGGAAACTGAAAGAAAAGTATTTAAAAGATGGTATCGCGGAGTATTCAAAACGAATTTCTCGATTTGCTAAGCTTGAAATGATTGAGCTAGCAGATGAAAAAACACCAGATAAGGCCAGTGAGTCAGAAAATCAAAAGATTTTAGAAATAGAAGGTCAGAGAATTTTATCAAAAGTTGGTGACCGTGATTTTGTTATTGCGTTAGCTATTGAAGGGAAAACTTTCTCATCAGAAGAATTTAGTAAGCAGTTAGAAGAAGCTTCTATAAAAGGATTTTCTACTCTTACCTTTATTATTGGAGGGAGTCTGGGGTTAGCACAGGATGTAAAAAAGAGAGCCAATCTTTCTGTTAGTTTTGGCCGTTTAACCTTGCCCCATCAGTTAATGAGACTAGTCCTTGTTGAACAAATCTATCGCGCTTTTACGATTCAGCAGGGATCACCCTATCATAAATAAATTGACTTTTAATTGAATTTTTGGTAGAATAATTGTGTTAGGTCTCATAGCTCAGCTGGATAGAGCATTCGCCTTCTAAGCGAACGGTCGCAGGTTCGAATCCTGCTGGGATCAATATAGTAGCAAAGCTGGGAATTTTCCCGGCTTTTTTCTTAAAAAAGTACACTTGGGGAGAAAAAAATGACAGTTGAGAGAATTTTATCTAAAATGAAATTCCATTTTGTATAATAGTTTTTGTAAGTTAGCTTACAAGAAAAAACATTGAGGAGATTTTATTATGAAAAATACAGTTAAATTGGAACAGTTTGTAGCCTTGAAGGAAAAAGACTTGCAAAATATTCAAGGTGGGGAGATGAGGAAAATGAATGAAAAGTCCTTTAATATCTTTAATTTCTTTAGAAGAAGATAAAGGAGTAGCAGAATGGATTTTTTCGTATTAGTAGATTTGATATTATATTTTTTAATTATTAGTCATAGTTACCGTTTAATTTGTAAAGGTCAAATAAATAGAAAAGAATTATTCGTTTTTGTTGCTTATACATTACTAACAGAAATAGTATTTGATTTTCCCTTCTATCTTCTAAATTTAGATGGTTTAGGGATTGCAACATTTTTATTTCCCTTGGGCCTATATTCCTATTTTCGATGGATGAAACAGTATGGGAGGGATAGAGGACTATTTCTAAGTTTACTACTATCTCTTTTATTTGAGAGCACTCATAACTTTCTATCCGTAACTTTCTCCTCTATAACAGGAGACAATTTTGTTTTACAATATTATTACACATTCTTTTTCGTTGTAACGGTGTTGACCTATTTTGTTGTCTTAAAAATCATTCATTATTTCCACTTAGAACTAAACTATTTTGATAAGGACTACCTTTATCCCTTCTTGAAAAAAGTATTTTTTGCTTTACTACTGTTACATGTTGCATCTTTCGTTTCAGATATGGTAAGTACGATTAAACATTTGAATAGTTTTGGAAGTATTTTGTCATCTATTGTTTTTATTTCTCTCCTTTTGACCTTCTTTGCAATGAATTCGCATAAAGAACAAATGGAAAAAGAGATTGCTTTGAAGCAGAAGAAATTTGAACAGAAACATTTACAAAACTACACAGATGAAATTGTTGGACTGTATAATGAAATCCGTGGTTTTCGACATGATTATGCTGGAATGCTTGTCAGTATGCAGATGGCAATTGACAGTGGTGATTTACAGGAAATTGACAGAGTTTACAATGAAGTTTTGGTCAAAGCAAATCATAAATTGCGTTCAGATAAGTACACCTACTTTGATTTGAACAACATAGAAGATTCAGCTTTACGAAGCTTGGTTGCACAGTCCATTGTTTATGCTCGAAATAATGGTGTAGAGTTTACACTGGAAGTAAAAGATACGATTACCAAGCTCCCAATCGAACTATTGGATTTGGTTCGTATCATGAGCGTTTTATTGAACAATGCTGTCGAAGGATCGGCTGATAGCTATAAAAAGCAGATGGAAGTAGCAGTTATTAAGATGGAAACTGAAACAGTTATTGTGATTCAGAATTCATGTAAAATGACGATGACTCCTTCAGGAGATCTATTTGCTTTAGGATTCTCTACTAAGGGAAGAAATCGCGGAGTAGGATTAAATAATGTGAAAGAACTACTAGATAAGTACAACAACATCATTTTAGAAACAGAGATGGAAGGCAGTACATTTAGACAAATTATTAGATTTAAGAGGGAATTTGAATGAAAGTTTTAATTTTAGAAGATGTTATTGAACATCAAGTGAGACTAGAGAGAATATTGGATGAAATTTCGAAAGAATCGAATATTCCAATATCATACAAGACAACAGGAAAAGTCCGTGAATTTGAAGAATACATTGAAAACGATGAAGTAAATCAGCTTTATTTCCTAGATATTGATATTCATGGAATTGAGAAAAAGGGATTTGAAGTGGCTCAGCTCATTCGTCATTACAATCCTTACGCTATTATCGTCTTTATCACCAGTCGATCAGAGTTTGCGACTCTAACCTATAAATACCAGGTATCAGCCCTAGATTTTGTTGATAAGGATATCAACGATGAGATGTTTAAGAAGAGAATTGAGCAAAATATCTTTTACACGAAGAGTATGTTACTTGAAAATGAAGATGTGGTGGATTATTTCGACTATAATTACAAGGGAAATGATTTAAAAATTCCTTACCATGACATTCTGTATATTGAAACGACAGGGGTCTCTCATAAATTGCGCATTATTGGTAAGAATTTTGCAAAAGAGTTCTATGGAACAATGACAGATATTCAGGAAAAGGACAAACATACCCAGCGATTTTATTCTCCTCATAAGTCATTTTTGGTAAATATAGGCAATATTAGAGAAATTGATCGAAAAAACTTAGAAATTGTTTTCTATGAAGACCATCGTTGTCCTATTTCAAGATTAAAAATTAGAAAATTAAAAGATATTTTAGAGAAAAAATCTCAAAAGTGATTGACAATTAGCAAGAAATTGATATAATGGTTATATCTGCTACAGATAGAAGGTCCGTTGGTCAAGGGGTTAAGACACCGCCTTTTCACGGCGGTAACACGGGTTCGAATCCCGTACGGACTATTTTATCCGCCATAGCTCAGTTGGTAGTAGCGCATGACTGTTAATCATGATGTCGTAGGTTCGAGTCCTACTGGCGGAGTATAGATAAAAGGGAACACAGTGTTGTTCCCTTTTTTGCATCAATTTGTATCACCAAGCATTTTCATAAGGAAGTCTGTTATTTCTTGAGGACTTTCTTTTTTTCCATGTGCAATCCAAGTTTGACAGACACCAAAAAGTGCATGAGTTAGATAGATGCTACTGTATTCTAATTCAGTTGTATTGAGATTCAGTTGCATAAATCGCTTTTGTAAATCTGTACTGAGCATGATATGAAGTTTATTTCGTAAGAAATTTTGGATTTCTTTAGTTCCATTTTCAGAAAGAAGGGCAGCCAGAAGTGGTTCTGACTCTAGATATTCAAATACTTCTAGAATAGCATCTCTTTTGTGATGAGCATGTTTTTGAAAAATATATTCAAATGTATGGAATAGCTTGCTTTGATAATGCTCAATCATATCATACTTATCCTTATAGTGAGTATAGAAGCTGGAACGACTAATTCCGGCTTTTTCTGCTAGCTTGACAGTAGAAATTTGATCAAATGGCTGTTCCATCAGTAATTGTACCATAGCATTTTCAATAGTTCGCTTTGTTTTTAAGCGTTTGTTACTTTCTTGCATATTTCCTCCTTGTAGACAAATTAGACTATCTGTCTAAAAATAGATTTTTTTATCTTGTAATTTAGATTTTTTAATGTATAATCTATTATATCAAAATTTTAGACAATATGTTTAAAAAAGGAGAAGATATGTTTAAAGAATGGAAAGCAATTTTTAAAAAACCAACCTTTATTATTGTCATGATAGGGATTTCTCTTATTCCAGCTCTGTACAATATCATATTTTTGTCCTCAATGTGGGATCCATATGGTCAATTGTCTGACTTACCTGTGGCAGTTGTCAATAATGATAAAGAGGCTTCCTATAATGGTAATACTATGGCAATAGGAAAAGACATGGTGTCCAATTTAAAAGAAAATAAAACCTTGGATTTTCATTTCGTGGATGAAGATGAAGGAAAGAAGGGATTGGAAGATGGCGATTACTATATGGTAGTGACTTTACCCAGTGATTTATCTGAAAAAGCATCTTCTATTTTAACGGATCATCCAGAGCAAATGCAAATCGATTATCAGACTTCAAGTGGTCATAGTTTTATTGCCAGCAAGATGAGCGATTCTGCTATGACACAATTAAAGCAGAGTGTTTCTACAAATGTAACTGAGACCTATACTAAAGCTTTATTCAACAAAATGGTCGATTTAAAGGATGGTATGAGTCAAGCAGCTTCTGGTAGTGAAAAATTAACTGATGGAGCGAATCAGTTAGTGGCAGGAAGTCAAACATTAACTACTAACCTAAACTCTTTAGCAGATTCAAGTTTAACATTTTCAAATGGAACGGAACAGTTTACTAAAGGATTATCCTCTTATATCTCTGGTGTTGAACAACTTCATCTTGGCTTAGGGAATTTTAATAGTGGTTTAGTTACATATACTGGTGCAGTGAGTCAATTAGATAGCGGATTAGGTCAATTATCTTCTAAAAGTCCTGAATTAGCAAGAGGAATCAATCAGTTATATACTGGTGTAGAGTCCTATACTAGCGGTGTTTCTCAGCTCAATGCTGGCCTGAATCAATTTTCATCTGGTGTTAGTGCCTATACAAATGGAGTGGGAAATCTTGCAACAGGTGCTAATCAGTTATCTAATCAATCAGCTACACTTCGAATGGGGGTGGAGCAATTAAGTGAAGGGATTCAACAACTTTCTAGCAAGTTAGATGCTTCGTCTGGGAAAAAAGATCAAATTAATCAATTATCTTCTGGTTTGAATCAGTTAAATCAAGCTATTCAAAATATTGATGTTGGAGATACAAAAAAATTAGATTCTGTTTTATCAAGTATAGTATCTCTTTCTAATCAAATGTTAGCAAGTGCTCAGTCTGATAAAGCGACTACATTAGCTAATATTCAATCGACAGCAGCTTACCAATCATTGACAAGTGAGCAACAAGCTGAGATAAGTGCTTCTGTATCTCAAAATTCAACTGATAGTATTCAATCAGCTCAGTCAATTGTAGCTTTAGTACAAGGTTTACAGGGAAGTTTAGAAAACTTACAAAATCAATCTTCTAATCTTTCGACATTAAAAAATCAAGCTAATCAAGTATTACCTATTACTTTTACTTCTTTGACAGGATTGTCAAGTGGATTAACAGAGATACAAGGAGCTGTTACTAGTAAATTAGTTCCTGACAGTCAGTCGATTGTATCAGGTGTAAACGCATATACTATAGGTGTTGATAAAGTTTCTCAAGGCGCAAGTCAACTAAGTGAAAAAAATGCCACCTTGACAGGTAGTTTGGATCAACTAGTTTCAGGCTCAAACACCTTGACACAAAAATCTTATAGCTTGACAGCAGGAATTGGTCAATTAGTTGAAAAAACTCCAGAATTAGTATTTGGTATTGAAAAATTATCAACTGGCTCTAACCAATTGAATCAAAAGAGTCAAGAATTGATAGCAGGAGTTGATAAATTGCAGTCAGGCTCTAGCCAACTAGCTGACAAATCCAGTCAGTTAATTTCAGGTGCTTCTCAATTAGAAAGTGGAGCTAATAAATTGGCAGATGGAGCTGGGAAACTAGCAGAAGGTGGAACAAAGTTAACTTCTGGATTGGAAGGCTTACAGACAGGAGTTGCTTCTTTGGGACAAGGATTAGATAATGCTAGTGATCAACTCAAGTCAGCATCAACAGAATCTAAAAATGCAGAGATTTTGTCAAATCCTCTCAGTCTATCCAAAACTGACAATGACCAAGTTCCTGTAAATGGAATTGCAATGGCTCCTTATATGATATCAGTTGCTCTCTTTGTTGCAGCAATATCAACGAATATGATCTTTACGAAGTTGCCTTCAGGATGTCATCCGGAGAGCCGTTGGGCTTGGTTGAAATCTCGAGCTGAAATAAATGGTATTATAGCTGTTTTGGCAGGAATTTTGGTATATGGAGGAGTTCATCTTATTGGTCTAACTGCAAATCATGAGATGAGAACATTTATTCTCATTATCCTAACAAGTTTAGTATTCATGTCCATGGTGACCGCTTTAACAACATGGAATATTCGTATAGGAGCTTTCTTTTCTCTTATTTTGCTTTTATTACAGTTAGCATCAAGTGCAGGTACTTACCCACTTGCTTTGACAAATGCTTTCTTTAGAGCTATTAGTCCTTGGTTACCAATGAGTTATTCAGTTTCGGGATTACGACAAACCATCTCTATGACAGGAAATATTCATCATCAAGTCATTTTCCTTGCCGTTATATTAGTACTATTTATTTGTTTAGGTATGCTAGCCTATCAACCTAAGAAAATGGGAGAAGATTAAAAAATCGACCGATTAACTGGTCGATTTTTTAAGCCTTAGATAACTTTCGTTTGTGATTATAAATTCCAAATAGTAAAAGAGAAGTAAAGGAACAGATTGCTCCAGTAATAAAACCATTGGGAATAAAGGAAAGTGTAATAGTTCCTTTTCCCTTAGGAACGTCAACTTTCATAAAGCCAGTTTGAGCTTGTTTCATTTCTATTTTCTTATCATCTTGGTAGGCAGACCAACCTTTGTCATAAGGAATAGTGAAAAAAATAGATGTATCTTGTTGGACATCATATGTAGCAAAAACATTGTTTTTAGAAGTTGATACTGTGACAGGTTGTTCTTTAATTTTTTGAATTGCCTCAGTTAAAGTTTGGGTATCTAAACGGTAGAAGGTAGGAGATTCAAATGATACTTGTGAATTTCCAGGGAAACTAACATGAATATTAAAAGTTTTTGTATCTTTTGTATAGCCTAGATTAAAGAAGGAGAAGACATTATCAGTTGTAAAAGTTTTCTTTTCTCCATTTACAAGAATGTCAACCTTTTTTTGTTTGTCATTAGAAAAGTGAAGGTTTGTGAAAGAAAGATAAACTTGACTGTTTTCGGGAACCTCAATTTGATACTGGATTGCTGCATCCTCATTTGAAGAACTTGTAACACTAATCAAATCATTAGTATTTTCTGTTTTGTCATAAGGAATTGGAGAAAAATAATCAAAATCGACGTTAGCAAGTTGATTTAAAAACGAGGATTGATTATCCAAAGTGTGTTCATTGAACTTGACATCATTGTAAACAGATTGACTAGCAAATGCAATTGGAAGAGAGAATTGATTTTCATATAGGGTAAGATTATCTTTTTGATATACATCTTGGAAACCATACTTATCAATAGGGTTTTCTGAGATATTATACTGGATGCCAAATAAACTATCAGCCAAAATACTATTATTGGCATAACGGAGATTGAGATTAGTCCCAGAGGATTTAAACCCAAGTTTATCCAAAGTAGAGCTTGCTGAACGATTTCGAACAGATGAAAATTGAGAGATTCCATTGTAGTTGAATTTCATACTGTCATTTCCTGTCTGAGTCTCTAGTTTCTCAGTACGAGTAAATTGATTTCCAATATATGTTGAGAAAGATTCCATAGCTGGGATATCTCGATTATATGCACTTCGAGAAGCAAAGCCCCATTCTTTAGCAATTCCGTCCATTTGAGATGAAGCATTTAAACTTATTTCAACCATTATAAATAAAGAAATTAGAATGGCAAACAGATTCACAGAGATAAACTTTTTAATAACTGCAAGGAGTAAAAGCGAATAGACAACCAAAAATTCAAGAGTAAGCAGAATATTCAAATCTGTTAAAAAAGAATAATGTGATTTTAAATAGATGGTAGCTAAAAATCCTGTTACCACAAGCAAAAGAGAAACTAAAAAATTCCAGACTTTAAGTTCTTTCAGACGATTTAAGACTTCCGCTGCTGTGTAAATTAACAAGGTAGAGAAAATCCAAGAATAGCGATGTAAAAACATATTTGGAGTATGCATACCTTGCCAAAATAAATCAAGAGCTTCTATATAAAAGCTGGCAATTAGAAATGCAAAGAAGATTGCATAGATAAGTTTCACGTGAAACTTAATAGATTTCATCGTAAAAAATAAAATGGTCAAAATAAAGGGGAGTAGTCCGACAAAAATCATTGGAATAGCCCCATACTTGGTTGTATCAAAGGAACCGATGAATTGCTTAGCAAAGAGATCAAGATACCAGCTACTTTCAGTTTGAAACTTTGTAACTTCAGTCAATTTTTCCCCATGTGTCTGTAAATCAAATAGAGTGGGAAGAGTCATAATTAAACTAGCCATACCAGCTAAAAAGGAGGTGACAACAAAATCAAGAAAAGATGATTTTCGGGTTTTAAAGTCCCACGAAATTTGACAGAGATACCAGAAAATAAGAAACAATGCTGTCATATAGCCAAAATAATAATTTTGAATAAACAAAATTGACAGACTTGTAAAGTACAATAGGAATTTCTTTTCAGTTATCAGTAGATGTAAACCAGTGATAATTAAAGGAATCAAGATAAAAACATCTAGCCAGGTTTTTATCTCTAATTGACTGACAGAGAAACTCATCAGAGCATATGAAGTAGATAAGGCTAGTTTTAAAGGCTTAGGAATCGATTGAAATAAATTATTTAAACTAAAGTAAGTTGACAGTCCAATCAATCCAAATTTTAAGAGAGTTGTCATATAGACAGCATCTGGCATATTCGTTAGATCAAAAAAGTAAACTAGTGGTGAAAAGAAACTACCTAAGTAATAACTAGATAGGGCATAGAAATTTAATCCGAGGCCACTTGTAAAGGTGTAAAACAGACTACTATTTCCATGTAGGATATTTCGTAAGGATACATCAAAAATAACGTATTGATGAAACCCATCCCCTAATAGAGGAGAGTTGTCACTATTCCAGTAGATACCTTGAGATAGGTATACTCCTGTCATAATGACTACGGGAATGATGAAGGAAACAAAATAGGTCCAATATGTTTTAAAAAATAATTTCATGTTACCTCATAAAATGTTAGAAAACTCAGCTGGTTAACCCAACTGAGTTTTGAAGTTTTATTTAGTCTTTCCAAAGTTCTTTAACTTTTGCTTGTACTTCTGCATTTTCTAGGAATTCATCGTAGGTTTCATCGATACGGTCGATGACGCCATTTTTAGACAAGACAATGATATGGTTAGCCAAAGTTTGAATAAACTCGTGGTCATGGCTGGCAAAGATGATTGATTCTTTAAAGTTTTTCAATCCATCATTCAAGCTTGAGATAGATTCCAAGTCCAAGTGATTTGTTGGATCATCGAGGACAAGGACATTTGATTTTAAGAGCATGAGTTTTGAAAGCATGACACGAACTTTTTCTCCCCCTGACAAGACGTTGACAGGTTTGTTAACCTCATCTCCAGAGAAGAGCATACGGCCAAGGAAGCCACGTAGGAAAGTATTGTCATCTTCTTCTTTACTTGCGAATTGACGCAACCAGTCAAGGATTGACTCTCCCCCTGCAAAATCGGCCGAGTTATCTTTTGGCAAGTAAGAACGGCTAGTAGTAACTCCCCACTTGACAGTTCCTTCATAGTCAATGTCTCCCATGATTGCACGAATCAATGCAGTCGTTTGGATATCATTTTGTCCAATAAGCGCTGTTTTATCACCTGGACGCAAAATAAAGCTGATATTATCTAAAATAGTCTCACCATCAATCTTTACAGTTAGATTTTCTACTGTCAAGAGATCATTACCAATCTCACGCTCCGCTTTAAAGTTGATAAATGGATATTTACGACTAGATGGTACAATTTCTTCAAGTTCAATCTTATCAAGCATTTTCTTACGTGATGTTGCTTGTCTTGATTTAGAAGCATTAGCAGAGAAACGAGCAACGAACTCTTGCAATTGTTTAATTTTTTCTTCTGCTTTGGCATTACGGTCTGCTAGCAATTTAGCAGCGAGTTCAGAAGATTCCTTCCAGAAGTCATAGTTTCCGACATAGAGTTTGATTTTTCCGAAGTCAAGGTCGGCCATGTGAGTACATACTTTGTTTAAGAAGTGACGGTCGTGGGATACTACGATAACGGTGTTATCAAAGTCAATCAAGAAGTCTTCTAACCAAGTAATCGATTGGATATCCAAACCGTTGGTAGGCTCGTCCAAAAGAAGAACATCAGGTTTACCAAAAAGTGCTTTGGCAAGGAGAACCTTTACTTTCTCACCGTTGGCCAATTCGCTCATGTTTTGGTAGTGTAATTCTTCTGGAATGTTTAGGTTTTGAAGGAGTTGAGAGGCTTCGCTTTCTGCTTCCCAGCCTCCAAGCTCAGCAAACTCTCCTTCGAGTTCGGCAGCACGAACCCCGTCCTCGTCTGAGAAATCTTCCTTCATGTAGATAGCATCTTTCTCTTTCATGATGCTATAAAGTTTTTCATTTCCCATGATAACGACATCAATGGCACGTTCATCTTCATAGTCAAAGTGATTTTGACGGAGAACAGAGAGACGCTCATCTGGACCAAGAGAGATGTGACCAGTAGTAGGTTCGATATCTCCAGCTAAAATTTTTAAAAAGGTTGATTTTCCGGCACCATTAGCACCGATTAATCCATAAGTATTTCCTTCTGTAAATTTGATATTGACATCATCAAAAAGTTTGCGATCACTAAAACGTAGTGAAACATCAGATACTGTAAGCAATGTTTTTCTCCTATATGTGTAATATATTTATTCTACTAGAAAATACGGAAATATTCAAATTTTTATCTGTCAATTTTGTGTAAATTATATTTACATTATACTTTACACAAATCCGTGAATAGTAAGGTTGATTTATTTTGATAAATTGCGGTTATTTCATTAAAAAAATGCTATAATTGAAGGGACTATATCGAAGGAGAACAAAATGACTAAACCCATTATTTTAACAGGAGACCGTCCAACAGGAAAATTGCATATTGGACATTATGTTGGAAGTCTCAAAAATCGAGTATTATTACAGGAAGAGGATAAGTATGATATGTTTGTGTTCTTGGCTGACCAACAAGCCTTGACAGATCATGCCAAAGATCCTCAAACCATTGTAGAGTCTATCGGAAATGTGGCTTTGGATTACCTTGCAGTTGGATTGGATCCAAGTAAGTCAACTATTTTTATTCAAAGCCAGATTCCAGAGTTGGCTGAGTTGTCTATGTATTATATGAATCTGGTTTCATTAGCACGTCTGGAGCGTAATCCAACTGTCAAGACAGAAATTGCTCAGAAAGGATTTGGAGAAAGCATTCCGACAGGATTCTTGGTCTATCCAATAGCTCAAGCAGCTGACATCACAGCTTTCAAAGCTGATTATGTTCCTGTTGGGACAGATCAGAAGCCAATGATTGAGCAAACTCGTGAAATTGTTCGTTCTTTTAACAATGCATATAACTGTGATGTCTTGGTAGAACCGGAAGGTATTTATCCAGAAAATGAGAGAGCGGGTCGTTTACCTGGTTTAGATGGAAATGCTAAAATGTCTAAATCCCTTAATAATGGTATTTATTTAGCTGATGATGCGGATACTTTGCGTAAAAAAGTAATGAGTATGTATACAGATCCAGATCATATTCGGGTGGAAGATCCAGGTAAGATTGAGGGAAATATGGTTTTCCATTATCTAGATGTTTTTGGTCGTCCAGAAGATGCTCAAGAAATTGCTGACATGAAAGAACATTATCAACGAGGTGGTCTTGGTGATGTGAAGACCAAGCGTTATCTACTTGAAATATTAGAACGTGAACTGGGTCCTATTCGTGAGCGCCGTATTGAATTTGCTAAGGATATGGGAGAAGTTTATAATATGCTTCAAAAAGGTAGTGAAAGAGCGCGTGAAGTTGCAGGTCAAACCCTATCTGAGGTTAAAGGAGCAATGGGACTTCATTACTTTAACTAAGTTTATTTTACAAGAAACTATCATTTCTATCTCAAAGAAAAGATAGTTTTTTATTTACCCCTGTAACATTTGACAAATTTTTATAGAATGGTATGATAGATACAATATAAAAAGAGTCAAGCTCAAAAAGAAAGAAAAGAGGAAACTTCGAATGTCTAATTGGGACACTAAATTTTTGAAAAAAGGTTTTACCTTTGATGATGTATTGCTTATTCCAGCTGAAAGTCATGTGTTGCCTAACGATGCAGATTTAACAACTAAATTGGCAGATAATCTGACTTTAAATATCCCAATTATTACCGCTGCCATGGACACAGTTACAGAGAGTCAAATGGCCATTGCTATTGCTCGTGCAGGTGGTCTCGGAGTTATCCATAAAAACATGTCAATTGCTCAACAAGCAGATGAGGTTCGTAAGGTAAAACGTTCTGAAAATGGAGTTATTATTGATCCCTTCTTCTTAACGCCTGAACATACAATTGCTGAAGCTGATGAGCTTATGGGACGTTACCGCATCAGTGGTGTTCCAGTTGTTGAAACACTTGAAAATCGTAAATTGGTTGGTATTTTGACAAACCGAGATCTTCGTTTTATTTCAGATTATAACCAACCAATTTCAAACCATATGACTAGTGAAAATCTTGTGACTGCTCCTGTGGGTACAGACCTTGCAACAGCTGAGAGTATTCTTCAAGAACATCGTATTGAAAAACTTCCGTTGGTAGACGAAGAAGGCCGTCTTTCTGGTTTGATTACTATCAAAGATATTGAAAAAGTTATTGAGTTTCCAAATGCTGCTAAAGATGAGTTTGGTCGTCTTCTAGTTGCAGGTGCAGTAGGTGTTACTTCAGATACATTTGAACGTGCAGAGGCTCTTTTTGAAGCAGGAGCGGATGCGATTGTTATTGATACTGCACATGGTCATTCTGCAGGTGTCTTGCGTAAAATTGCTGAGATTCGCGCTCACTTCCCAGATCGTACTTTGATTGCTGGAAATATTGCTACTGCTGAGGGAGCGCGTGCCCTTTACGAAGCAGGTGTAGATGTTGTCAAGGTTGGGATTGGACCAGGTTCAATCTGTACTACTCGTGTGATTGCTGGTGTTGGTGTTCCGCAAGTAACAGCTATCTACGATGCTGCAGCTGTTGCGCGTGAATATGGTAAGACTATCATTGCTGACGGTGGAATCAAGTATTCTGGAGATATTGTAAAAGCCCTTGCTGCAGGTGGAAATGCAGTTATGCTTGGATCAATGTTTGCTGGAACAGACGAAGCACCAGGTGAAACTGAAATCTTCCAAGGACGTAAGTTCAAGACTTACCGTGGTATGGGATCAATTGCTGCTATGAAAAAAGGCTCAAGCGATCGTTACTTCCAAGGTTCTGTTAATGAAGCAAACAAACTTGTTCCAGAAGGAATTGAAGGTCGTGTTGCTTATAAAGGTGCGGCAGCTGATATTGTCTTTCAAATGATTGGCGGTATTCGCTCTGGTATGGGTTACTGTGGTGCAGCTAACCTTAAAGAACTACACGATAATGCTCAATTTATTGAAATGTCTGGTGCTGGTTTGAAAGAAAGTCACCCTCACGATGTACAAATTACTAATGAGGCGCCAAATTATTCTATGTAAAAGAAATGAAAAGAACTCCTGCAAAAACAGGAGTTCTTTTACAATGTTGTCAATTTTAATTTACACTAACTTTACCATCCTGAATAGTGAAAATACTTAGATTTTCTGGTAGATTTTGAAGATGATCTAAGCTTGTTGTCGTGATAAAGGTTTGGATTGACTGAGAAATCGTTTCTAATAATTTTAGTTGTCTAGTGTTGTCAAGTTCGCTCATCACATCGTCAAGCAGTAATATTGGAGATTCTGTAGTGATGCTTTCCATTAATTCGATTTCTGCTAATTTTATCGAGAGGACGAGACTACGATGTTGACCTTGACTTCCAAAACTAGCATCCATCCCATTTATATAAAAAGAAATATCATCTCGATGAGGACCAACACCAGTATTTCTTTTAAATAAATCTCTAGATTTACTTTTTTCTAAAGCAATTTTGAAAGATTCTGATAAGTCTTCCTTGTCAGTTATCTTTACAGAAGATTGATAGGATATTGACAACTCTTCAATCTGATTAGAAAGTTCAAAATGTTTCTTACGGCCAAAATGTTCTAGTTTTTTTATGAAATCTAAGCGGTGATTCATCACACGACATCCATAATCAACTAGCTGATCATCCAACACTGAAAGGAAGGTTTCATCTATTGTTTGAGCTGATTTTAGATAAGTGTTTCTTTGTTTTAGGATGTGATTATAATTGGTTAAATCTGATAAATAGATTGGCTTAATTTGCCCAAGCTCCATATCAATAAATTTTCGTCGAACCGAAGGTGCTCCCTTAATTAGTTGTAAATCTTCAGGAGCAAATAAGACAACATTCATGTGTCCTACATAATCTGAAAGTCGTGCCTGTTTTAAGTGATTAACTTTTGTCACACGCCCTTTTTGTGTTAGTTCAATTTCGAGAGGAATAGATCCCGTTTTTTTCTGAACAAGACCTGAAAGATGAAGTTGTTCCTCATCAAAATGAATGAGATTTTTATCTGTTCGAGTTCGATGGCTACGTGTTAAGGCTAAAAAATAGATAGCCTCTAACATATTTGTTTTACCTTGTGCATTACGTCCTAAAAAGACATTTAATTTAGGATTAAAGTCTATTTTCGTCTCTTTGTAGTTACGAAAAGTTTTGAGAGATAGGTGTTGTAGCCACATGATTATCTACCAGGGAATCGCGGAGCTTGTTTGCTTTTGGGTGATGAAGTAGGTTTTGATTTATCTTTTTTTACTCCTTTATTCATCTCCTTAACAAGTTTAGCGATTCGTTCTTTTTCAACTTTATCAGCTTGATATTCATCTTGCTCCTCAGAAGTAGGTTGTGTCAACAAGATGTCAATATTCATGTCAGGGATGTCAACTTTATCACCAATACGAAGTTTTTTACCGCGACGACTCTCTAATTCCCCATTAAAGTAAACAGAATGTTCAGAGAGAAAGGATTTGATAGCTCCTCCGCTATGTGTAATTCCAAGTTCTTTGAGTAGTGCTTGGAGGGTAATAAATTCTTCAAATAATTTGTATTCCATAATTCACCTCAATCTTTGGTATTATACCATATTTTCCTAAAAATAGTGAGAGAAACAGGGAGAAATGTAAGCGATTTTTATTTCAAAACTGTTACAGAGAACAAGAAAATTTCAGGTTTTCGTGATATAATAGAAGTCTGTATATAAGGAGGTGAATCATGGAGTTAGTGTATGGAATTTCAACACATTTTATCCAATCAAAGAAATTTAAAACGAACAAAATTACCGTGCGTTTTACAGCTCCATTATCCCTCGATACGATTGCAGGTCGCATGTTGAGTGCGAGTATGCTAGAGACTGCTAATCTGATGTACCCTACTTCTCAAGCTTTGAGGAGACACTTGGCCAGTCTATACGGTACAGATATGTCAACCAATTGTTTCAGAAGAGGGCAAAGTCATATTGTAGAATTGACATTTACCTATGTTCGTGATGAGTTTTTAAGTAGGAAAAATGTGCTAACTTCTCAGGTTTTGGAACTTGTAAAAGAAACTCTTTTTTCACCCGTAGTAGTTGATAATGGGTTTGATCCAGCCTTATTTGAAATTGAGAAAAAACAATTGCTAGCAAGTTTAGCAGCAGATATGGATGATTCTTTTTATTTTTCACATAAAGAATTAGACAAATTATTTTTTCATGACGAACGTCTCCAATTGGAGTATAGTGATTTACGAAATCGTATTTTAGCTGAAACTCCACAAAGTTCTTATTCTTGTTTCCAAGAATTTTTGGCCAATGATCGAATAGATTTCTTTTTCCTAGGTGACTTTAATGAGGTTGAAATTCAAAATGTATTAGAATCATTTGGCTTTAAAGGTCGAGAAGTGGATGTGAAGATTCAATATTGCCAACCTTATTCCAATATCTTGCAAGAAGGCATGGTTAGGAAAAATGTGGGACAGTCTATTTTAGAGTTGGGATATAATTGCCCTTCTGAATATGGTGATGAGCAACATTTACCTATGATTGTAATGAATGGTTTACTTGGTGGATTTGCTCACTCTAAACTATTTACAAATGTCCGTGAAAATGCTGGATTGGCTTATACTATTTCAAGTCAGCTTGATTTATTTAGTGGATTTTTGAGGATGTATGCTGGTATCAATCGAGAAAATAGGAATCAGGCTCGAAAAATGATGAATAATCAATTACTTGATTTAAAAAAAGGTTATTTTACAGAGCTTGAGCTAGAGCAGACCAAGGAAATGATTCGTCGGTCTTTGTTGCTTTCTCAAGATAATCAAGGTTCATTGATTGAACGTGCTTATCAAAATGCCTTACTTGGAAAATCTTCAGCAGACTTTAAAGGTTGGATTGCAAAACTCGAGCAAGTTGACAAAGATGATATTTGTAGAGCAGCTAATAATGTGAAACTACAAGCGATTTACTTTATGGAAGGAATAGAATGACAAAGGTTGTTTTTGAAGAAAAATACTATCCAGCTGTAAAAGAAATGGTTTATCGAACTCGTTTGTCGAATGGATTGACAGTTGCTCTTTTGCCTAAAAAGGAATTTAAAGAGGTTTACGGGAGTGTAACTGTCCAGTTTGGTTCGGTAGATACGCTTGTCACAGAAGTTGACGGAGATGTAAAACAATATCCTGCGGGAATTGCTCATTTTCTTGAACATAAATTATTTGAAAGAGAAGATGCTAGCGATTTGATGTCTGCTTTTACGAGTCTAGGTGCAGATAGTAATGCCTTTACAAGCTTTACAAAAACAAACTATCTTTTTTCAGCAACGGATTATCTCTTAGAGAATTTAGACTTACTTGATGAATTGGTAACATCAGCACACTTTACTGAAGATTCCATTTTGAGAGAGCAGGATATTATCCAGCAAGAACGAGAAATGTATCAAGATGATCCAGATTCGTGTTTATTCTTTTCAACCTTAGCGAATT
This sequence comes from Streptococcus sp. k-628, assembly GCF_013277475.1. Taxonomy (NCBI): domain Bacteria; kingdom Bacillati; phylum Bacillota; class Bacilli; order Lactobacillales; family Streptococcaceae; genus Streptococcus; species Streptococcus sp. k-628. Next base: position 95,446 of record NZ_VMMZ01000008.1, on the reverse strand, counting down.
TATATCCTGGCACACCTTTAGCAACGGATATAGTTGGAAGTGAGGAGTCCATTTCCCAAATCCATCTAACGAATTTGCAAGAAAATTTTACAAAGTTTTACAAACCTGTAAACATGTCTCTGTTTTTAGTTGGCAATTTTGATGTGGATCAAGTACAGGACTATTTTGAAAGAAAAGAATTGAAAGATTTAGATGTTCAGGAAGTAGCAAGAGAAAAGTTGCTTTTACAAGATGTAAAACCAACAGATAGTATGAGAATGGAAGTATCTTCTCCCAAACTAGCGATTGGAGTTAGAGGTAAGCGAGGAGTTTCTGAGGCGGATTGCTATCGACATCATATTTTATTAAAATTATTGTTTGCAATGATGTTTGGTTGGACTTCGGATCGTTTTCAAAAGTTATATGAATCAGGTAAAATAGATGCGTCCCTATCTCTTGAAATTGAAGTAACAAGTCGCTTTCATTTTGTTATGTTGACAATGGATACGAAAGAGCCAGTTGCTTTATCTCATCAATTTAGGAAGGCCATTCGTAATTTTACAAAGGATTTAGATATTACAGAGGAACATTTAGATATTATCAAAAGAGAGATGTTTGGCGAATTTTTCAGTAGCATGAACTCTCTTGAATTGCTTGCAACGCAATATGATGCTTTTGAACATGGTGAGACAATTTTTGATTTACCAAAGATTTTACAGGAAATTACTTTAGAGGATGTCCTTGATGCTGGACATCATTTAATAGATGATGGTGACATAGTTGATTTTACAATATTCCCATCGTAGTAACCTATCATAATAGACACTAGAAAGAAGGGATGACAAGTATGAGGAAAAAAACAATTGGTGAGGTTTTACGATTAGCTAGAATCAATCAGGGATTGAGTTTAGATGAATTGCAGAAAAAGACAGAAATCCAGTTAGATATGTTGGAAGCAATGGAAGCAGACGATTTCGATCAACTTCCAAGTCCTTTTTACACGCGTTCTTTCTTGAGAAAATATGCATGGGCTGTTGAGTTAGATGACCAAATTGTCTTGGATGCTTATGATTCTGGGAGTATGATTACTTATGAGGAAGTAGATGTTGATGAAGACGAGTTGACAGGTCGTAGACGTTCAAGTAAGAAAAAGAAGAAAAAAACATCATTTTTACCTTTATTCTATTTTATCCTTTTTGCTTTATCGATTTTAATTTTTGTGACCTATTATGTTTGGAACTATATTCAAACTCAACCAGAGGGGCCTTCTCTTTCTAATTACAGTGTGGTTCAATCAACAAGTTCAATAAGTTCAACTAGCTCTGTTCCTCACTCCTCAAGTAGTAGTTCATCTAGCAGTTCTTCTAGTGTAGAATCAGCTATAAGTGTATCAGGCGAAGGAAATCATGTAGAAATCGCTTATAAGACAGGTAAGGAGACAGTTAAATTGCAATTGGCAGTTTCAGATGTTACAAGTTGGGTCAGCGTTTCAGAAAGCGAACTTGAGGGCGGTGTGACCTTATCACCGGATAATAAAAGTGCAGAAGCAACAGTTGCAACTAAAAGTCCTGTAACCATTACATTAGGTGTTGTAAAAGGTGTTACTTTGACAGTAGATAATCAGACTGTTGATTTATCGAAGTTAACAGCGCAGACTGGACAAATCACTGTAACCTTTACTAAAAATTAAGGAAAAACGAATGAAAAAAGAACAAATTCCAAATCTCTTAACAATAGGTCGAATTCTTTTTATACCTATTTTTATCTTTATTTTAACAGTAGGAAATTCGATAGAGAGTCATATAGTAGCAGCTATTATCTTTGCTATTGCCAGTATTACCGACTATTTAGATGGATATTTAGCACGTAAATGGAATGTAGTCAGTAATTTTGGTAAATTTGCGGATCCTATGGCGGATAAGCTACTAGTTATGTCGGCTTTTATTATGCTGATTGAGTTAGGTATGGCTCCGGCTTGGATTGTTGCGGTGATCATCTGTCGTGAGTTGGCTGTGACAGGTTTGAGGCTTTTATTGGTTGAAACTGGTGGAACGGTTTTAGCAGCGGCAATGCCTGGAAAAATTAAAACTTTCAGTCAGATGTTTGCCATTATTTTCTTGCTATTACATTGGACTTTGCTTGGTCAAGTTCTACTTTATGTAGCCTTGTTTTTCACTATCTACTCTGGCTATGATTATTTCAAGGGTAGTGCTTATGTATTTAAAGGGACATTTGGTTCGAAATGAAATCAATAATTGATGTAAAAAATCTTTCTTTTCGCTATAAGGAAAGTCAGGAATACTATGATGTGAAAGATATTACGTTTCACGTGAAACGTGGAGAATGGCTTTCGATTGTAGGGCATAATGGTAGTGGTAAATCAACGACGGTTCGCTTAATTGATGGCTTACTGGAAGCAGAATCCGGAGAGATTGTAATTGATGGCCAACGGCTGACTGAGGAAAATGTTTGGAAAATACGTCGTCAAATCGGTATGGTTTTTCAAAATCCAGACAATCAATTTGTTGGAGCGACTGTTGAAGATGATGTTGCTTTTGGTTTGGAAAATCAGGGCCTTTCTCGTCAAGAAATGAAAAAGAGAGTGGAAGAAGCTCTGGCTTTAGTTGGCATGTTAGACTTTAAAAAGAGAGAGCCGGCGCGTCTATCAGGTGGCCAAAAGCAACGTGTGGCCATTGCAGGTGTTGTAGCCCTAAGACCAGCTATTTTAATCCTAGATGAAGCAACGAGTATGTTGGACCCTGAGGGTCGTAGAGAACTGATTGAGACAGTAAAAGGAATTCGGAAAGACTATGATATGACGGTCATTTCCATTACCCATGATTTGGAAGAAGTTGCCATGAGTGATCGTGTGTTGGTCATGAAAAAAGGGGAAATTGAATCAACCAGTAGCCCAAGAGAACTTTTCTCTCGAAATGATTTAGATCAAATTGGATTAGACGATCCTTTTGCCAATCAATTAAAACATTCTTTGAGCCAGAATGGCTATGATTTACCTGAAAATTATTTGACAGAAAGTGAGCTAGAGGATAAGCTATGGGAATTGCTCTAGAAAATGTGAATTTTATATATCAAGAAGGGACTCCCTTAGCTTCAACAGCTTTGTCGGATGTTTCTTTGACGATTGAAGATGGTTCTTATACGGCTTTAATTGGGCACACAGGTAGTGGTAAATCAACTATTTTACAACTCTTAAATGGTTTATTGGTTCCAAGTCAAGGGAGTGTGCGAGTTTTTGATACCTTAATCACCTCGACTTCTAAAAATAAAGATATTCGTCAAATTAGAAAACAAGTTGGCTTGGTATTTCAGTTTGCTGAAAATCAGATTTTTGAAGAAACGGTTTTGAAAGACGTTGCTTTTGGACCGCAAAATTTTGGAGTTTCTGAAGAAGATGCGGAGAAGATTGCGCGTGAGAAACTGGCTCTGGTTGGAATTGATGAATCACTTTTAAATCGTAGCCCGTTTGAGCTGTCAGGGGGACAAATGAGACGTGTGGCCATTGCAGGCATACTTGCCATGGAGCCAGCTGTATTAGTCTTAGATGAACCCACAGCAGGCCTGGATCCTCTGGGTAGAAAAGAGTTGATGAATTTGTTCAAAAAACTCCACCAGTCAGGGATGACCATTGTCTTGGTAACGCATTTGATGGATGATGTTGCTGAATATGCGAATCAAGTCTATGTGATGGAAAAGGGACGTCTAGTTAAGGGTGGTAAGCCAAGTGATGTCTTTCAAGATGTTGTCTTTATGGAAGAAGTGCAGTTGGGAGTACCTAAAATTACTGCCTTTTGTAAACGATTGGCGGATAGAGGCGTGTCATTTAAACGATTACCGATTAAGATAGAGGAGTTCAAGGAGTCGCTAAATGGATAGTATGATTTTGGGGCGTTATATCCCAGGGGATTCGATTGTTCACCGATTGGATCCACGTAGCAAATTACTGGCTATGATGCTACTGATTTTAATCGTTTTTTGGGCTAATAACCCTTTGACGAATCTAATTCTTTTTATAGCGACAGGGATCTTTATTGCCTTGTCCGGAGTATCTCTTTCATTCTTTATTCAGGGCTTGAAATCTATGTTTTTCTTGATTGCCTTCACAACTATTTTTCAACTGTTTTTCATTTCTAATGGGAATGTTTTATTTGAGTTTTCGTTTGTGAGAATCACGGATTATGCTTTGCAACAAGCTGGAATTATTTTTTGTCGCTTTGTATTGATTATTTTCTTTTCAACTTTGTTAACCTTAACAACCATGCCCTTAAGTTTGGCATCAGCTGTCGAAGCTTTGTTAGCGCCTTTAAAGCGTGTGAAAGTTCCAGTTCATGAAATCGGTTTGATGCTGTCCATGAGTTTGCGTTTTGTCCCAACCTTAATGGACGATACGACGCGGATTATGAATGCACAGAAAGCGCGTGGAGTGGATTTTGGTGAAGGAAGCATCGTTCAAAAAGTAAAGGCTATGATTCCCATTTTGATTCCTCTTTTTGCGACAAGTTTAAAACGTGCAGATTCCTTGGCTATCGCCATGGAAGCGCGTGGTTATCAGGGAGGAAAAGGTAGAAGTCAATACCGACAATTGGAATGGACTCGAAAGGATACGCTGACTATTCTTGTTATTATCGTACTTGGTTGTTGCTTATTTTTCTTAAAATCTTAGTAGCTTTCAGGAATTGATAAAAAAGTTACTGTAACAGTTCTTGATATAAAGGTAGGGATATGAACCGTTTTAAAAAATCAAAATATGTCATTATTGTTTTTGTCACTGTTCTGCTTGTATCAGCTCTCTTAGCGACGACTTATTCAAGTACAATTGTGACAAAATTAGGAGATGGAATCTCATTGGTTGATAGGGTTGTACAAAAACCTTTTCAGTGGTTTGATTCTGTCAAATCAGATTTGGCTCATTTGACACGAACATATAATGAAAATGAAAGTTTGAAGAAACAGATTTACCAGTTAGAAGTCAAATCAAATGAGGCGGAAAGTTTAAAGACGGAAAATGAACAACTGCGTCAATTGCTTGATATGAAGTCTAAATTGCAAGCCACAAAGACTTTAGCAGCAGATGTTATTATGCGTTCTCCGGTATCTTGGAAGCAGGAGTTGACCTTAGATGCAGGGAAATCAAAAGGTGCTTCTGAGAACATGTTAGCTATTGCAAATGGTGGCTTGATTGGGAGTGTTTCAAAAGTGGAGGACAACTCTACTATGGTCAACCTTCTGACAAATACGGAAAATACTGATAAGATTTCTGTTAAAATTCAACACGGCACTACTACAATTTATGGAATTATTGTTGGCTACGACAAGGAAAATGAAGTTCTTAAAATTAGTCAATTAAATAGTAATAGCGATATTAGTACAGGCGATAAGGTGACAACGGGTGGATTAGGAAACTTTAACGTTACGGATATTCCTGTTGGTGAAGTGGTTGCCACAACGCATAGTACAGACTATTTGACACGAGAAGTAACTGTTAAATTGAGTGCAGATACTCATAATGTGGATGTGATAGAATTAGTGGGGAATTCATAATGAGACAGTTGAAGCGGGTTGGAGTGTTTTTATTGCTCCCTTTCTTTGTTCTAATTGACGCCCATATTAGCCAGCTTCTGGGCTCATTTTTCCCCCATGTACATTTAGCTAGTCATTTTCTGTTTCTATTTCTCTTGTTTGAGACGATAGAAGTATCAGAGTATCTCTACCTAGTCTATTGTTTTGTGATAGGCTTGGTTTACGATGTTTACTTTTTCCATCTAATAGGGATTGCAACTCTCTTATTTATCTTATTGGGAGCCTTTCTTCATAAATTGAATAGTGTTATTTTGTTGAATCGTTGGACACGAATGCTCTCTATGATTGTCCTGACCTTCCTGTTTGAAATGGGTAGTTATCTTTTGGCTTTTATGGTAGGGCTGACAGTGGATAACATGTCGATTTTTATAGTCTATAGCTTGGTACCGACGATGATTTTAAATTTTTTATGGATTATTGTTTTTCAATTTATTTTTGAAAAATATTATCTATAAGAACGACATATAAATGTAACAAAGGCGTAATATTTATTGGAGTTTTTTTTGGTATACTAGTATTGTCTTAAACAGAAGGAGTATTTATTAACCATGAAGAAAAAAATCTTAGCCTCGCTTTTATTAAGTACAGTAATGGTTTCCCAGGCAGCAGTATTGACGACTGCCCATGCAGAAACGACTGATGACAAAATTGCTGCTCAAGATAATAAAATTAGTAACTTAACAGCACAACAAGAAGAAGCACAAAAACAAGTTGATCAAATTCAGGAGCAAGTATCTGCTATTCAAGCAGAGCAATCTAACTTGCAATCTGAAAATGATAGATTACAAGCAGAATCTAAGAAACTCGAGGGTGAGATTACAGAACTTTCTAAAAACATTGTTTCTCGTAACCAATCTTTGGAAAAACAAGCTCGTAGTGCTCAAACAAATGGAGCCGCAACTAGCTATATCAATACCATTGTAAACTCAAAATCAATTACAGAAGCTATTTCACGTGTTGCTGCAATGAGTGAAATCGTATCTGCCAACAACAAAATGTTGGAACAACAAAAGGCAGATAAAAAAGCTATTTCTGAAAAACAAGTAGCAAACAATGAAGCAATCAATACTGTAATTGCCAATCAACAAAAATTGGCAGATGATGCTCAAGCATTGACTACTAAACAGGCAGAACTAAAAGCTGCTGAATTGAGTCTTGCTGCTGAGAAAGCGACAGCTGAAGGGGAAAAAGCAAGTCTATTGGAACAAAAAGCAGCAGCTGAGGCAGAGGCACGTGCAGCTGCGGCAGCAGAAGCAGCTTATAAAGAAAAACAAGCTAGCCAACAACAATCAGTACTTGCTTCAGGTAATACAAACCTAACAGCACAGGTACAAGCAGTATCTGAATCTGTAGTAGCACCTGTTCAGGCTAAAGTACGTCCAACATATAACACGGATGCCTCAACTTATCCAATTGGAGAATGTACCTGGGGAGTTAAAACATTAGCACCTTGGGCTGGAGACTATTGGGGTAATGGAGCACAGTGGGCCACAAGTGCAGCAGCAGCAGGTTTCCGTACAGGTTCAACCCCTCAAGTTGGAGCAATTGCATGTTGGAACGATGGTGGATATGGACACGTAGCGGTTGTTACAGCTGTTGAATCAACAACACGTATTCAAGTATCAGAATCAAACTATGCAGGTAATCGCACACTTGGAAACCACCGTGGATGGTTTAATCCAACAACGACTTCTGAAGGTTTTGTGACATATATTTATGCAGACTAATTACAGAGGGACTCGAATAGAGCCCTCTTTTTCAGTTTTTACCAGGGACAATAACTATTAAAAATCCCATCAAAATAGCTTGAAAATATCGAAAAAGTATGGTAGAATAAAAATTGTCGTGTGAACGATAATAATCATTCTTGATGAATTGTGAAGCAGTTGCCCTTGGGTCGTTTTGCGAGTTGAAGTCAAGAAGAGGAAAAAAACAAAAAGGAGAAATACTCATGGCAGTAATTTCAATGAAACAACTTCTTGAGGCTGGTGTACACTTTGGTCACCAAACTCGTCGCTGGAACCCTAAGATGGCTAAATACATCTTTACAGAGCGTAACGGAATCCACGTTATCGACTTGCAACAAACTGTAAAATACGCTGACCAAGCATACGACTTCATGCGTGATGCGGCAGCTAACGATGCAGTTGTATTGTTCGTTGGTACTAAGAAACAAGCAGCTGATGCAGTTGCTGAAGAAGCAGTACGTTCAGGTCAATACTTCATCAACCATCGTTGGTTGGGTGGAACTCTTACAAACTGGGGAACAATCCAAAAACGTATCGCTCGTTTGAAAGAAATCAAACGTATGGAAGAAGATGGAACTTTCGAAGTTCTTCCTAAGAAAGAAGTTGCACTTCTTAACAAACAACGTGCACGTCTTGAAAAATTCTTGGGTGGTATCGAAGATATGCCTCGTATCCCAGATGTGATGTACGTAGTTGACCCACATAAAGAGCAAATCGCTGTTAAAGAAGCTAAAAAATTGGGAATCCCAGTTGTAGCGATGGTTGACACAAACACTGATCCAGATGATATCGATGTAATCATCCCAGCTAACGATGATGCTATCCGAGCTGTTAAATTGATCACAGCTAAATTGGCTGACGCTATCATCGAAGGACGTCAAGGTGAGGATGCAGTAGCAGTTGAAGCAGAATTTGCAGCTTCAGAAACTCAAGCAGATTCAATTGAAGAAATCGTTGAAGTTGTAGAAGGCGACAACGCTTAATTCATAATAAATAGTAATTACCTAGGAGGGCGGGGCTTAGCCCGGCTCTCCTATTTTTAAAAAATATAGGAGAATCAAAATGGCAGAAATTACAGCTAAACTTGTTAAAGAGTTGCGTGAAAAATCTGGTGCTGGTGTTATGGACGCTAAAAAAGCATTGGTTGAAGTGGAAGGCGATATCGAAAAAGCGATTGAATTGCTTCGCGAAAAAGGTATGGCAAAAGCAGCTAAGAAAGCTGACCGTGTTGCTGCAGAAGGTTTGACTGGTGTTTATGTTGACGGTAACATTGCAGCAGTTGTTGAAGTAAATGCTGAAACTGACTTCGTTGCGAAAAACGCTCAATTTGTTGAGTTGGTAAACGCAACAGCTAAAGCAATCGTTGAAGGAAAACCAGCTAATAACGAAGAAGCTCTTGCTTTGACAATGCCTTCAGGTGAAACTCTTGAAGCTGCATACGTATCTGCAACAGCGACTATCGGAGAAAAAATCTCATTCCGTCGCTTTGCTTTGATTGAAAAAACAGATGCACAACACTTCGGAGCCTACCAACACAACGGTGGACGTATCGGTGTTATCTCTGTAATCGAAGGTGGAGACGAAGCACTTGCTAAACAATTGTCAATGCACATCGCAGCGATGAAACCAACAGTTCTTTCTTACAAAGAATTAGATGAACAATTCGTTAAAGATGAGTTGGCACAATTGAACCACGTTATCGACCAAGATAACGAAAGCCGTGCAATGGTTAACAAACCAGCTCTTCCACACTTGAAATATGGATCAAAAGCACAATTGACTGATGATGTTATTGCTCAAGCTGAAGCTGACATCAAAGCTGAATTGGCTGCAGAAGGCAAACCAGAAAAAATCTGGGACAAAATCATCCCAGGTAAAATGGATCGCTTCATGCTTGACAATACTAAAGTTGACCAAGCTTACACACTTCTTGCACAAGTTTACATCATGGATGACAGCAAGACAGTTGAAGCATATCTTGAATCAGTTAACGCTTCAGTAGTTGAGTTCGCTCGCTTTGAAGTTGGTGAAGGTATTGAGAAAGCTGCAAACGACTTTGAAGCTGAAGTTGCAGCTACAATGGCAGCAGCCTTGAATAACTAATTATAGAAAGGAAGTAAATTTGCTTCCTTTTTTCTATGCAGTCGATCCTTATAGGGAGAACTTCCTATTTTCAAGGTAAAAATAAAAAGCCCTATAATAAGGGCCAATTGTATTTAGGAGACTAAACTTCAAATTCATAGAGTGCTGTAGAGAGATAACGTTCACCGTTATCTGGTGCTAGAGCAAGGACCTTTTTACCTGTACCTAATTTTTTGGCAACCTCGATGGCTCCGTAGATAGCTGCAGCTGAAGAAATCCCTACAAGGAAGCCTTCTTTTCCACCAATTTCACGTCCGAGTGCAAGAGCATCATCTGATGTTACACGAACAATACCATCATAGGCGTTTGTATCAAGTGTATCAGGAATAAATCCAGCTGAGATACCTTGAATTTTGTGAGGACCAGGTTTTTCACCAGATAGAATAGCAGATTCATCTGCTTCTACTGCAAAAACTTGAATACTTGAATTTGCTGATTTGAGTGCATGAGAAACACCAGAAATTGTTCCACCGGTACCCACTCCAGCAACAAAGGCATCTAGTCCATCTTTACCGAAAGCAGCTAGTATTTCAGCTCCTGTTGTTCTTTCGTGTACCTCTGGATTTGCTGGGTTGTCAAATTGAAGAGGAAGGAAACCATCACGTTCAGCAGCGATTTCTTGAGCTTTGGCAATAGCACCCTTCATTCCTTCGCTACCAGGCGTAAGGACGAGTTCAGCACCATAGGCTTGGATGATCTTACGTCGTTCTACACTCATAGTTTCAGGCATAACGATGACGACTTTATACCCTTTAGCAGCACCTACCCATGAAAGTCCAATACCAGTGTTTCCACTTGTTGCTTCAACAATAGTAGAACCAGGTTTTAGAATACCGTCTTGTTCAGCTTTTTCAATCATGCTAAGAGCAATACGGTCTTTTACAGAAGAACCAGGGTTAAATGCTTCAAGTTTTACATAGACATCTGCAGCACCTTCTGGCACAATGTTGTTGAGTTTAACAATCGGAGTTTGACCGATTAGTTCAGTAATGTTGTTATAAATAGACATATGAATACCTCTTTGTATAAGATATTTCTAGTATAACGCTAACTATACCATTTGTAAAATATAGAAATCCTATCGGAGCGATAGGATTTTTTTATATCATAGGTCTAAGCCGTTAATTTTAAGAGATTGTGTTAGGCTAATTCTAGTAAATAGGTGTAAAGGAGAACGCTATCCATTTTCTTTTTGAATTGCTTCATTTTCTAGTATATTTTGGTACGCATCTTTTTATTTTGCTAATTAAAGTAGCGGTGGAAACATCAGTGAAACACTGTATTATCCATTGTTTACACTAAGTTTACAGGAACTTCAACTTCTCGTAAACCTTGATCAGTTAAAGTGACTTTTCCATTAAAAAACTCCACAAGTGCAGATTTAATAGTTTCTTTTTCTTCTTTATCAACATAAATCATCGTATCGACTTGATCTGTAAAGTTTGTATCCAGCTCCATGAGATTATGTTCTTTAAGAAAGTTACTGTACTCTTGGTACTGAGCATAAGACATTTGAATAGCAATGCCAGCCTGTTCTTTTATTTCAATAATACCAATTTCTTTGACAGATAAGGCAACACTGCCGGCGTAAGCACGAATGAGTCCTCCAGCGCCTAGTTTAATACCACCAAAGTAGCGTGTCACGACCACACAGACATTGGTGAGATTGTGATTTTCTAGTACCCCAAGCATGGGAACACCAGCAGTGCCACTAGGCTCACCATCATCACTTGTCCGTTTAATTTCACTACGTTCCCCAATAATAAATGCAGAGCAGTTATGCGTCGCTTTGTAGTGTTCTTTTTTGATGGCAGTAATGAAGTCACGAGCCTCTTCTTCGCTATAAACACGCTTGGCATGACAGATAAAGCGGGATTTTTTGATTTCTTCTTGGACTTGTCCGTCCTCTTTAATTGTTCTAAATTCCATGATTTAATTGTACTAAAAAATCATCTAAAGCGCTAGGTTTTTACGAATAAAGAAGTATGAAAGTAAATCCTAATTATCTCGGTCGTTTGTTTACTGAGAATGAATTAACTAAAGAGGAACGTCAGTTGGCGGAGAAACTTCCAGCAATGAGAAAGGAGAAAGGGAAACTTTTCTGTCAACGTTGTGATAGTGCTATTTTAGATGAATGGTATTTGCCCATCGGTGCTTACTATTGTAGGGAGTGTTTACTGATGAAGCGAGTCAGGAGTGATCAAGCTTTATACTATTTTCCACAGGAGGATTTTCCGAAGCAAGATGTTCTTAAATGGCGTGGTCAATTAACTCCTTTTCAAGAGAAGGTGTCAGAGGGACTGATTCAAGCAGTAGACAAGCAGGAGCCAACCTTAGTTCATGCGGTGACAGGGGCTGGAAAGACCGAAATGATTTATCAAGTAGTAGCTAAAGTGATCAATGCGGGTGGTGCAGTATGTTTGGCTAGTCCTCGCATAGATGTTTGTTTGGAGCTGTATAAGCGCCTGCAAAAGGATTTTTCTTGCGAGATAGCCCTCCTACATGGAGAATCAGAGCCGTATTTTCGAACACCATTAGTTGTTGCGACGACCCATCAGTTATTGAAATTTTATCAAGCTTTTGATTTGCTGATAGTGGATGAAGTAGATGCTTTTCCTTATGTTGACAATCCCACGCTTTACCACGCTGTCAAGAATAGTGTAAAGGAGAATGGATTGAGAATCTTTTTAACAGCGACTTCGACCGATGAGTTAGATAGGAAGGTTCGCATAGGAGAACTAAAACGATTGAGTTTGCCAAGACGGTTTCATGGAAATCCGTTGATTATTCCTAAACCTGTCTGGTTATCGGATTTTAATCACTGTTTAGATAGGAATCGTTTGTCACCAAAGTTAAAGACTTATATTGAGAAACAGAGAAAGACAGCTTATCCGTTACTCATTTTTGCTTCAGAAATTAAGAAAGGGGAGCAGTTAAAAGAAATCTTACAGGAGCAATTTCCAAATGAGAAAATTGGCTTTGTATCTTCTGTAACAGAGGATCGATTAGAGCAAGTACAAGCTTTTCGAGATGGAGAACTGACAATACTTATCAGTACGACAATCTTGGAGCGTGGAGTTACCTTCCCTTGTGTGGATGTTTTCGTAGTAGAGGCCAATCATCGCCTTTTTACCAAGTCTAGTTTGATTCAGATTGGTGGACGAGTTGGACGAAGCATGGATAGACCGACAGGAGATTTGCTTTTCTTCCATGATGGGTTAAATGATTCAATCAAGAAGGCGATTAAGGAAATTCAGATGATGAATAAGGAGGCTGGTCTATGAAGTGCTTGTTATGTGAGCAGACTATGAAGACTGTTTTAACTTTTAGTAGTCTCTTGCTTCTGAGGAATGATGATTCTTGTCTTTGTTCAGACTGTGATTCTACTTTTGAAAGAATTGGGGAAGAGAACTGTCCAAATTGTATGAAAACAGGTTTGTCAACAAAGTGTCAAGATTGTCAACTTTGGTGTAAAGAAGGAGTTGAAGTCAGTCATAGAGCGATTTTTACTTACAATCAAGCTATGAAGGATTTTTTCAGTCGGTATAAGTTTGATGGAGACTTCCTGTTAAGAAAAGTTTTCTCTTCATTTTTAAGTGAGGAGTTAAAAAAGTACAAAGAGTATCAATTTGTAGTCATTCCCCTAAGCCCTGAAAGATTGCTTGAGAGGGGATTTAACCAGGTTGAAGGTTTGGTAGAGGCAGCAGGCTTTGAGTATCTGGATTTATTAGAGAAAAGAGAAGAGCGAGCCAGTTCTTCTAAAAATCGTTCAGAGCGCTTGGGGACAGAACTTCCTTTCTTTATTAAAAGTGGAGTCACTATTCCTAAAAAAATCCTACTTATAGATGATATCTATACTACAGGAGCAACTATAAATCGTGTTAAGAAACTGTTGGAAGAAGCTGGTGCTAAGGATGTAAAAACATTTTCCCTTGTAAGATGAGGAAAAAATTTGCAAAAATAGAATGAAAGCGTTATAATAAAATCATAAAAACAAAAATGTTTAGAAAGAAGGTACTCATATGATTAAATATAGTATCCGTGGTGAAAACCTAGAAGTAACAGAAGCAATTCGTGATTATGTAGTTTCTAAACTCGAAAAGATCGAAAAGTACTTCCAGCCAGAACAAGAGTTGGATGCCCGAATTAACTTAAAAGTTTATCGTGAAAAAACGGCTAAAGTGGAAGTAACGATTCCGCTTGGATCTATTACTCTCCGCGCAGAAGATGTATCTCAAGATATGTATGGTTCAATTGACCTTGTAACTGATAAAATTGAACGTCAGATTCGTAAAAATAAAACAAAAATCGAGCGTAAAAATAAAAATAAGGTAGCAACTAGTCAATTATTTACAGATGCTTTGGTGGAAGATTCAAATGTTGTCCAGTCTAAAGTTGTTCGTTCAAAACAAATTGATTTAAAACCAATGGATTTGGAAGAAGCTATTCTACAAATGGATTTGTTAGGACATGATTTCTTTATCTATGTGGATGTTGAAGATCAGACAACCAATGTGATTTATCGTCGTGAGGATGGCGAAATTGGTTTGTTAGAGGTTAAAGAATCTTAATTTCAATATGTGTAAAGGTAGGTTTACTGAATTGTAAACCTCTTTTTTCTTATAATTGATAGAATTACTGATTACACTTTTAAAAAGTCGCTTTTTGAGGGGTATTATGGTATAATGAGTCCCAAGAGGTTTGGAATGAAAAAATTTTATGTAAGTCCAATTTTTCCTATTCTAGTAGGATTGATTGCATTTGGAGTCTTATCCACTTTCATTATTTTTGTTAATAATAATCTGTTGACGCTTTTCATTTTGTTTCTTTTTGTAGGAGGCTATGTTTTTTTATTTAAGAAACTGAGAGTGCATTATACAAGGAGTGATGTAGAACAGATACAGTATGTAAACCACCAAGCGGAAGAAAGTTTGACAGCTCTATTGGAACAGATGCCTGTAGGTGTTATGAAATTGAATTTATCTTCTGGAGAGGTTGAGTGGTTTAATCCCTATGCTGAATTGATTTTGACCAAGGAAGATGGTGATTTTGATTTGGAAGCTGTTCAAACGATTATCAAGGCTTCAGTAGGAAATCCGTCTACTTATGCTAAGCTGGGTGAGAAGCGTTATGCTGTTCATATGGATGCTTCTTCCGGTGTTTTGTATTTTGTAGATGTATCCAGGGAGCAAGCCATAACAGATGAATTAGTAACAAGTCGACCAGTGATTGGAATTGTATCTGTGGATAATTATGATGATTTGGAGGATGCAACTTCTGAGTCAGATATTAGTCAAATCAATAGTTTTGTAGCTAATTTTATATCAGAGTTTTCAGAAAAATACATGATGTTTTCTCGTCGGGTAAGTATGGATCGATTTTATCTATTTACTGACTACACGGTGCTTGAGGGCTTGATGAATGATAAATTTTCTGTTATTGATGCTTTCAGAGAAGAGTCGAAACAGAGACAGTTGCCCTTGACCTTAAGTATGGGATTTTCTTATGGCGATGGAAATCATGATGAGATAGGGAAAGTTGCTTTGCTCAACTTGAACTTGGCTGAAGTACGTGGTGGCGACCAGGTGGTTGTCAAGGAGAATGATGAAACGAAAAATCCAGTCTACTTTGGCGGTGGGTCGGCTGCGTCCATCAAGCGCACTCGTACCCGTACTCGATCAATGATGACAGCCATATCTGATAAGATTCGTAGTGTGGATCAAGTGTTTGTAGTTGGGCATAGAAATTTAGATATGGATGCCTTGGGCTCTGCTGTAGGTATGCAGTTGTTCGCCAGCAATGTGATTGAAAATAGCTATGCTCTTTATGATGAAGAACAAATGTCTCCAGATATTGAACGTGCTGTTTCATTCTTAGAAAAAGAAGGAGTTACGAAGTTGTTGTCTGTTAAGGATGCAATGGGGATGGTGACCAATCGTTCTTTGTTGATTCTTGTAGACCATTCAAAGACAGCCTTAACATTATCAAAAGAATTTTATGATTTGTTTACACAGACCATCGTTATTGACCACCATAGAAGGGATCAGGATTTCCCAGACAATGCGGTTATCACTTATATCGAAAGTGGTGCAAGCAGTGCCAGTGAGTTGGTAACGGAATTGATTCAGTTCCAAAATTCTAAGAAAAATCGTCTGAGTCGTATGCAGGCCAGTGTTTTGATGGCTGGTATGATGCTGGATACTAAAAATTTCACCTCACGAGTGACTAGTCGGACATTTGATGTTGCTAGCTATCTCAGAACGAGAGGAAGTGATAGTATTGCTATCCAAGAAATCGCTGCGACAGATTTTGAAGAATATCGTGAGGTCAATGAACTGATTTTACAGGGGCGTAAATTAGGTTCAGATGTACTGATAGCAGAGGCTACGGACTCGAAATGCTACGATACAGTTGTTATTAGTAAGGCAGCAGATGCCATGTTAGCTATGTCAGGTATTGAAGCGAGTTTTGTTCTTGCGAAGAATACACAAGGATTTATCTCCATCTCAGCTCGAAGTCGTAGTAAACTGAATGTGCAACGGATTATGGAAGAGTTAGGCGGTGGAGGCCACTTTAATTTAGCTGCAGCTCAAATTAAAGGTTTAACCTTGTCAGAAGCAGGTGAAAAACTGACAGAAATTGTATTAAATGAAATAAAGGAAAAGGAGAAAGAAGAATGAAAGTAATCTTTTTAGCAGATGTTAAAGGAAAAGGTAAAAAAGGCGAAATTAAGGAAGTACCAACAGGGTATGCGCAAAACTTTCTTATCAAAAAGAACCTAGCAAAAGAAGCGACTGCTCAAGCTGTAGGTGAACTTCGTGGTAAACAAAAATCGGAAGAAAAAGCTCATGCTGAGATGATTGCAGAAGCAAAAGCAATTAAAGCCCAACTTGAAGCAGAAGAAACTGTTGTAGAATTTGTTGAAAAAGTTGGTCCAGATGGTCGTACCTTTGGTTCTATTACCAATAAGAAGATTGCAGAAGAATTGCAAAAGCAATTTGGAATTAAGATTGATAAACGTCATATTCAAGTACAAGCTCCGATTCGAGCGGTTGGTTTGATTGATGTGCCAGTGAAAATCTATCAAGATATCACAAGTGTAATCAATCTTCGTGTGAAAGAAGGATAAGTTTACACCTTCTTGACAAGATTGTAAAAGGAAGGGAAGTCTGATGGCAGAAGTAGAAGAGTTACGAGTACAACCTCAAGATATCTTAGCTGAGCAATCCGTTTTAGGGGCTATCTTTATTGATGAGAGTAAGCTTGTTTTTGTGCGAGAATATATTGAGTCTCGGGACTTTTTTAAGTATGCCCATCGTTTGATTTTCCAAGCTATGGTTGATTTATCCGATCGTGGTGATGCTATAGATGCAACAACGGTTCGTACTATCCTTGATAATCAAGGTGATTTGCAGAATATTGGTGGCCTGTCTTACCTAGTTGAGATTGTCAATTCTGTGCCCACTTCTGCTAATGCGGAGTATTATGCTAAAATCGTTGCAGAAAAAGCAATGCTACGTCGTTTAATCGCCAAGTTGACAGAGTCTGTCAACCAAGCTTACGAAGCGTCACAACCAGCTGATGAAATTATTGCTCAGGCAGAAAAAGGCCTGATTGATGTCAGTGAAAATGCTAATCGAAGCGGATTTAAGAACATTCGAGATGTGTTGAATGTCAACTTTGGAAATCTGGAAGCTCGCTCGCAACAAACGACCGATATTACAGGTATTGCGACAGGCTATCGTGATTTAGATCATATGACGACTGGTCTTCATGAGGAGGAGTTGATTATCTTAGCAGCTCGTCCGGCGGTTGGTAAGACAGCTTTTGCTTTGAATATTGCTCAGAATATTGGGACTAAGTTGGACAAGACGGTAGCTATTTTCTCACTGGAAATGGGTGCGGAAAGTCTAGTGGACCGTATGCTTGCGGCAGAAGGGTTGGTTGAATCGCATTCTATCCGTACGGGGCAATTGACCGATGAGGAATGGCAAAAGTATACCATTGCTCAAGGGAATCTAGCGAATGCAAGTATCTATATCGATGATACGCCAGGGATTCGGATTACAGAGATTCGTTCTCGTTCTCGTAAACTGGCTCAAGAAACGGGCAATCTTGGTTTGATTTTGATAGACTACCTTCAATTGATCACGGGAACTGGGCGAGAAAACCGTCAACAGGAAGTTTCAGAAATTTCACGTCAGTTGAAAATCCTAGCCAAGGAATTGAAGGTTCCAGTAATCGCTCTTAGTCAGCTTTCTCGTGGGGTAGAACAACGTCAGGATAAGAGACCGGTCTTGTCTGATATTCGTGAATCTGGGTCTATTGAGCAGGACGCTGATATCGTAGCCTTTCTTTATCGCGACGATTACTATGAGCGTGGTGGTGAAGAAGAGGAAGGCATACCGAATAATAAGGTAGAAGTTATTATCGAGAAAAACCGTAGTGGAGCTCGTGGAACGGTGGAATTGATTTTCCAAAAAGAATACAATAAATTTTCAAGTATCTCAAAGAGGGAGGCATAAGATGTCAGATGCATTTACAGATGTAGCCAAGATGAAAAAAATCAAAGAAGAAATCAAGGCACATGAGGGACAAGTCGTAGAAATGACTTTGGAGAATGGTCGTAAGCGCCAAAAAAATAGATTGGGTAAGCTAATTGAGGTTTATCCATCCCTATTTATCGTTGAATTTGGGAACGTTGAAGGAGATAAACAAGCTAATGTTTACGTTGAATCCTTTACTTACTCAGATATCCTTACTGAAAAGAATTTGATTCATTATCTGGACTAAAGTGAGAAATTTTCTCACTTTTTCTTTTTTCTCCGAATAGTTTAAGTGAAGGCAATCTTCGATTTATACTCTTCGAAAATCAAATTCAAACCACGTCAGCTTCGCCTTGCCGTACTCAAGTACAGCCTGCGCCTAGCTTCCTAGTTTGCTCTTTGATTTTCATTGAGTACTATACTATTTCAAGGAGGAAGAATGAAAAGTTCATCATTTAAAGTAATAGAGACAGGATTTTCTTTTAGAAAGTCGGTTAAAAAGGTTGTTCCTTTTTTAGTAGTAGGATTGATGCTAGCAGCGGGTGATAGTGTCTATGCCTATTCTGGCGGAAATGGATCGATTGCGCGTGGGGATGATTATCCTGTTTATTATAAAAATGGGAGTCAGGAAATTGATCAGTGGCGCATGTACTCTCGTCAGTGTACTTCTTTTGCAGCCTTTCGTTTGAGTAATGTCAATGGTTTTGAGATTCCAAGGGCTTATGGAAATGCGAATGAATGGGGGCATCGTGCTCGTCGTGAAGGCTATCGTGTAGATAATACACCGACGATTGGCTCTATTGCTTGGTCTACTGCAGGAACTTATGGGCATGTTGCCTGGGTGTCAAATGTAATGGGAGATCAGATTGAGATCGAGGAATATAACTATGGTTATACAGAAGCCTATAATAAACGAAGTATAAAAGCAAATACGATGACAGGATTTATTCATTTTAAAGATTTGGCTGGTGGCAGTGTTGGGAATAGTCAAACCTCAGTTTCAACAGGAGGAACACATTATTTCAAGGCTAAGTCTGCTATCAAAAATCAGCCACTAGCTAGCGCAACTGCGATTGATTACTATTATCCTGGGGAGAAGGTTCATTATGATCAAATTCTCGAAAAAGATGGATACAAGTGGTTGAGTTATACAGCTTATAACGGAAGTCGTCGTTATATCCAGCTAGAGGGAGTGACTTCTTCACAAAATTATCAGAACCAATCAGGGAATAGCTCTAATTATAGCTCAAATACTGGATTGACTGTCGGTTGGAAGAAGATAAATGGTAGTTGGTATCATTTCAAATCAAATGGTTCTAAATCAACGGGATGGCTGAAAGATGGTTCTAGCTGGTATTATTTGAAATCATCTGGTGAAATGCAGACAGGATGGTTAAAGGAAAATGGCTCGTGGTATTATCTGGATAGTTCAGGGGCAATGAAAACAGGCTGGTATCAAGTTTCTGGTAAGTGGTATTATTCTTACTCTTCAGGTGCCTTAGCTGTTAATACGACGGTGGATGGCTATAGAGTAAACAGTGATGGAGAACGAGTATAGAAAATTGGAGTAGGAAATGTTTCCTGCTCTTTTCTGTAAGCAGTTTCCTTGACATTTTTCTTAATTTGCGCTATCATATGTCCATGTAATATATGGGAGTCTGTGTACAGTCTGAGAGGAAGTGTTAAACTTCGACCGCACCTGATCTGGGTAATGCCAGCGTAGGGAACGATACTTAGTCTATTCTGCACCTTTTCCATATATGGTAAAGGTTTTTCTTTTTGTCAAAGGAAAACGAGAAGAGGAGGTTTTTATGAAAGCAAGCATTGCCTTGCAAGTTTTACCCCTATCGCAGGGGATTAATCGGATAGCTGTTATCGATCAGGTCATTGCTTATCTGCAAGCTCAAGAAGTGACCATGGTGGTGACACCATTTGAAACGGTCTTGGAAGGGGAGTTTGATGAGCTTATGCGTATTCTCAAAGAAGCGCTGGAAGTGGCCGGGCAGGAGGTAGATAATGTCTTTGCCAATGTCAAAATAAATGTAGGAGAGATTTTAAGTATTGATGAGAAACTTGAAAAGTATACTGAGACGACACATTAGTCTATTGGGCTTTATGGGGGTCTTGTCAATCTGGCAGTTAGCAGGTTTTCTTAAACTTCTCCCCAAGTTTATCCTGCCGACACCTTTTGAAATTCTCCTGTCCTTTGTTCGTGATAGAGAATTTCTCTGGCACCATAGCTGGGCAACCTTGAGAGTGGCTTTACTGGGGTTGGTTTTGGGAGTCTTGATTGCCTGTCTCATGGCTGTACTTATGGACAGTTTGACTTGGCTCAATGACCTGATTTACCCTATGATGGTGGTTGTTCAGACTATCCCGACTATTGCTATAGCTCCTATCTTGGTCTTGTGGCTAGGTTATGGGATTCTGCCCAAGATTGTCCTGATTATCTTGACGACAACCTTTCCTATCATCGTCAGCATTTTGGACGGTTTTAGGCATTGTGACAAGGATATGCTGACCTTGTTTAGTCTGATGCGGGCCAAGCCTTGGCAAATCCTGTGGCATTTTAAAATTCCAGTCAGCCTGCCCTACTTTTATGCAGGTCTGAGGGTCAGTGTCTCCTACGCCTTTATCACAACAGTGGTATCTGAGTGGTTGGGAGGCTTTGAAGGACTAGGTGTCTACATGATTCAGTCCAAGAAACTGTTTCAGTATGATACTATGTTTGCTATTATTATCCTGGTATCGATTATCAGTCTTCTGGGTATGAAGTTGGTCGATATTAGTGAAAAATATGTTATTAAATGGAAACGTTCGTAGAATAAGAATGTTTCTGAAAAAGAAAAGAGGAAATCAAAATGAAGAAAACATGGAAAGTGTTTTTAACTGTTTTAACAGCTCTTGTAGCTGTTGTGCTTGTGGCCTGTGGTCAAGGAACTGCTTCTAAGGATAATAAGGAAGCAGAACTTAAGAAAATCGACTTTATCCTAGACTGGACACCAAATACCAACCACACAGGGCTTTATGTGGCTAAGGAAAAAGGTTATTTCAAAGAAGCTGGAGTGGATGTTGATTTGAAATTGCCACCAGAAGAAAGTTCTTCTGACTTGGTTATTAACGGTAAGGCACCATTTGCAGTCTATTTCCAAGACTATATGGCTAAAAAATTGGAAAAAGGCGCAGGAATCACTGCAGTTGCAGCTATTGTTGAACACAATACATCAGGAATCATCTCTCGTAAATCTGACAATGTAGCTAGTCCAAAAGACTTGGTTGGTAAGAAATACGGAACTTGGAATGATCCAACTGAACTTGCTATGTTGAAAACCTTGGTAGAATCACAAGGTGGGGACTTTGATAAAGTCGAAAAAGTACCAAACAACGACTCAAACTCAATCACACCAATTGCTAATGGAGTATTTGACACTGCTTGGATCTACTACGGTTGGGATGGAATTCTTGCTAAATCTCAAGGTGTAGATGCTAACTTCATGTATTTGAAAGACTATGTCAAGGAGTTTGACTACTATTCACCAGTTATCATCGCAAACAACGACTATCTGAAAGACAATAAAGAAGAAGCTCGTAAAGTCATCCAAGCTATCAAAAAAGGTTACCAATATGCCATGGAACATCCAGAAGAAGCTGCGGATATTCTCATCAAGAATGCACCTGAGCTCAAGGAAAAACGTGACTTTGTCATCGAATCTCAAAAATACTTGTCAAAAGAATACGCAAGCGACAAGGAAAAATGGGGTCAATTTGATGCAACACGCTGGAATGCCTTCTACAAATGGGATAAAGAAAATGGTATCCTTAAAGAAGACTTGACAGACAAAGGCTTCACCAACGAATTTGTAAAATAATGACAGAAATTAGACTAGAACACGTCAGTTATGCTTATGGTCAGGAGAGGATTTTAGAGGATATCAATCTGAAAGTGACTTCAGGTGAAGTGGTTTCTATCCTAGGTCCAAGTGGTGTAGGAAAGACCACCCTCTTTAATCTAATCGCTGGGATTTTAGAAGTCCAGTCAGGGCGAATTGTTCTGGACGGTGAGGAGAATCCCAAGGGGCGGGTGAGTTATATGTTGCAAAAGGACTTGCTCTTGGAGCACAAGACGGTGCTTGGCAATATCATTCTGCCCCTCTTGATTCAAAAGGTGGATAAGGCAGAAGCTATTGCTCGCGCAGATGAAATTCTTGCGACCTTTCAGTTGACAGCTGTACGAGACAAGTATCCCCATGAACTTAGTGGTGGGATGCGCCAGCGTGTAGCCTTACTTCGTACCTATCTTTTCGGGCACAAGCTCTTTCTCTTAGATGAAGCCTTTAGCGCTTTGGATGAGATGACCAAGATGGAACTCCACGCTTGGTACCTTGAGATTCATAAGCAGTTACAATTGACGACCCTGATCATCACGCATAGTATCGAGGAGGCTCTCAGTCTCAGCGACCGCATCTATATCTTGAAAAATCGCCCTGGGCAGATTGTTTCAGAAATTAAACTAGATTGGTCTGAAGGTGAGGACAAGGAAGTCCAAAAGATTGCCTACAAACGTCAAATTTTGGCAGAATTAGGCTTAGATAAATAGAAAAATAGGGAGTTGGTGAAGATTATCCTTTACCAGCGCCCTTTTTCTTTTAAAAATGAGAAAATTTCGGTATAATAGTCAAAGATAGTCAAGGTTTAAAGAGAGAGGTGGGTTTGTAATGAGATTTAAAAATACATCGGATCATATTGAGGCCTACATCAAGGCGATTTTAGATCAATCTGGAATTGTGGAGTTGCAACGGAGTCAGTTGGCGGATACCTTTCAGGTTGTTCCTAGTCAGATTAACTATGTGATCAAGACACGCTTTACGGAAAGTAGAGGCTACTTGGTTGAAAGTAAGCGTGGTGGCGGAGGCTATATTCGTATAGGACGGATTGAGTTTTCTAGTCATCATGAAATGCTCCGAGAACTGCTTTACTCGATTGGTGAGCGGGTCAGTCAAGAAATTTATGAGGATATTCTACAGCTTTTGGTTGAGCAGGAATTGATGACCAAGCAGGAGATGAATTTGCTGATGACAGTAGCTTTGGATCGCGTTCTAGGAGAAGAAGCTCCAGTCCTTCGTGCTAATATGCTACGACAGGTCATACAAGAGGTAGATAGAAAAGGGAAGTAAGATGAACTATTCAAAAGCATTGAATGAATGTATCGAAAGTGCCTACATGGTGGCTGGCCATTTTGGAGCTCGTTACCTAGAGTCTTGGCACTTGTTGATTGCTATGTCCAATCACAGTTATAGTGTGGCAGGGGCAACTTTAAATGATTATCCATATGAGATGGACCGTTTAGAAGAGGTCGCTTTGGAACTGACTGAAACGGACTATAGCCAGGATGAAATCTTTACGGAATTGCCGTTTTCTCATCGTTTGCAGGTCCTTCTTGATGAAGCAGAGTATGTAGCGTCAGTGGTCCATGCTAAGGTGCTAGGGACAGAGCACCTCCTCTATGCGATTTTGCATGATGGCAATGCCTTGGCGACTCGTATCTTGGAGAGGGCTGGTTTTTCTTATGAAGACAAGAAAGATCAGGTTAAGATTGCTGCCCTACGTCGAAATTTAGAAGAACGTGCAGGCTGGACTCGTGAAGACCTCAAGGCCCTACGCCAACGCCATCGTACAGTAGCTGACAAGCAAAATTCTATGGCTAATATGATGGGCATGCCCCAGACTCCGAGTGGTGGTCTCGAGGACTATACGCATGATTTGACAGAGCAAGCTCGTTCTGGCAAGTTAGAACCAGTCATCGGTCGGGACAAGGAAATCTCACGTATGATTCAAATCTTGAGCCGGAAGACTAAGAACAACCCTGTCTTGGTTGGGGATGCTGGTGTCGGGAAAACTGCTTTGGCGCTTGGTCTTGCCCAGCGTATTGCTAGTGGTGATGTACCTGCGGAAATGGCTAAGATGCGCGTGTTAGAGCTTGACTTGATGAATGTCGTGGCAGGGACACGCTTCCGTGGTGACTTTGAAGAACGCATGAACAATATCATCAAGGATATTGAAGAAGATGGTCAAGTTATCCTCTTTATCGATGAACTTCACACTATCATGGGTTCTGGTAGTGGGATTGATTCGACCCTGGATGCGGCTAATATCTTGAAGCCAGCCTTGGCGCGTGGAACTTTGAGAACGGTTGGTGCGACTACTCAGGAAGAATATCAAAAACATATCGAAAAAGATGCAGCCCTTTCTCGTCGATTCGCCAAAGTGACGATTGAAGAGCCAAGTGTGGCAGATAGCATGACCATTTTGCAAGGTTTGAAGGCGACTTATGAGAAACATCACCGTGTGCAAATCACAGATGAAGCGGTTGAAACAGCCGTCAAGATGGCTCATCGTTACTTGACTAGTCGCCATTTGCCAGACTCTGCTATCGACCTCTTAGATGAGGCGGCAGCAACAGTGCAAAATAAGGCAAAGCATGTAAACGCAGACGATTCTGGCTTGAGTCCAGCTGACAAGGCCTTGATGGATGGTAAGTGGAAACAGGCTGCTCAACTAATTGCAAAAGAAGAGGAAGTGCCTGTCTATAAAGACTTGGTGACAGAGTCTGATATTTTGACTACCTTGAGTCGCTTATCAGGTATTCCAGTTCAAAAACTGACTCAAACGGATGCCAAGAAATACCTGAATCTGGAAGCTGAATTGCACAAACGTGTTATCGGGCAAGATCAAGCTGTTTCAAGCATTAGCCGTGCGATTCGCCGCAATCAGTCAGGGATTCGCAGTCACAAGCGTCCGATTGGTTCCTTTATGTTCTTAGGGCCTACAGGTGTCGGTAAGACCGAATTGGCTAAGGCTCTGGCAGAAGTTCTTTTTGACGACGAATCAGCTCTTATCCGCTTTGATATGAGTGAGTATATGGAGAAATTCGCAGCCAGCCGTCTCAATGGAGCTCCTCCGGGTTATGTGGGTTATGAAGAAGGTGGGGAGTTGACCGAGAAGGTTCGCAACAAACCATACTCCGTTCTTCTCTTTGACGAGGTAGAAAAGGCCCACCCAGACATCTTTAATGTTCTCTTGCAGGTTTTGGATGACGGTGTCTTGACAGATAGCAAGGGACGCAAGGTTGACTTTTCAAATACTATTATCATCATGACGTCAAACCTTGGTGCGACAGCCCTTCGTGATGACAAGACTGTCGGATTTGGGGCTAAGGACATTCGTTTTGACCAGGAAAATATGGAAAAACGAATGTTTGAAGAGCTTAAAAAAGCTTATAGACCTGAGTTTATCAACCGTATTGATGAAAAGGTGGTCTTCCATAGCCTGTCTAGTGACCATATGCAGGAAGTGGTGAAGATTATGGTCAAACCTTTAGTGGCAAGTTTGGCTGAAAAAGGCATTGACTTGAAATTACAAGCTTCAGCACTGAAATTGTTGGCAAATCAAGGATATGACCCAGAGATGGGAGCTCGTCCACTTCGCAGAACCCTGCAAACAGAAGTGGAGGACAAGTTGGCAGAACTTCTTCTTAAGGGAGAATTAGAGGCAGGCAGCACACTTAAGATTGGTGTCAAAGCAGGCCAGTTAAAATTTGATATTGCATAAAAGAATAAAAGTATCAGCATCTGACCGTAAGTCACAGTGGAGTGATACTCAATGAAAATCAAAGAGCAAACTAGGAAGCTAGCCACAGGTTGCTCACAACACTGTTTTGAGGTTGCAGATAGAGATGACGTGGTTTGAAGAGATTTTCGAAGAGTATGAAACTAAAACCTATAGCTTCTAAAGGATCCGTGGTTTTCACTATTCAACCTAAAATTCATATGTTTATTACCCTCCATCGTATTTGTCTTAGAGCGTGTGTAGTAGAAAAAGAGCAGTCTTATCTGAAATTTTTATCCTTTCAAAAGAGACCTGTTTCTTTTTTGCCTGTCAAATCCGTTCTAGCTTGTATTTGAAAAATCAAACTAAGCTGCAAGATGAATGATTTTCTTGTATTGACGTTGTTGTTGACAACAAGTAGCGAGTAAATGAAATCCATTCCATTAGCATAGATGATAGGCTGGTAGAAAATTTTCAAATAGCATACAGGAAATAGATGTGTGAAGTTCCGGTAGTAGAAAGGGAGAAAGATGAACATTTTAGTTGCAGATGACGAGGAAATGATTAGAGAAGGAATTGCAGCATTTCTGACAGAAGAGGGTTATCATGTCATTATGGCTAAGGATGGACAAGAGGCCTTGGAAAAATTTCAAGATCTCCCTATCCATCTCATGGTACTGGATTTAATGATGCCTAGGAAGAGTGGTTTTGAAGTGTTAAAAGAAATCAATCAAGAGCACGATATTCCTGTCATCGTCTTGAGTGCTCTGGGAGATGAAACTACTCAGTCACAGGTATTTGATCTCTATGCTGATGATCATGTGACAAAGCCTTTTTCTTTGGTACTGCTTGCCAAGCGTATTAAAGCGCTTATCAGACGTTACTACGTCATAGAGGATCTTTGGCAATATCAGGATGTAACAGTGGATTTTACCTCTTACAAAGCACATTATAAAAATGAAGAAATTGATCTCAAACCAAAGGAATTATTGGTACTAAAGTGTTTGATTCAACATAAAAATCAAGTTTTAAGTAGAGAGCAGATATTGGAAGAAATTTCAAAAGATGTAGCTGATTTACCTTGTGATAGGGTCGTTGATGTCTATATTCGTACTCTTCGCAAAAAATTAGCTTTAGATTGCATTGTGACTGTGAAAAATGTTGGGTATAAGATTAGCTTATGATAAAAAATTCTAAATTATTAACCAAGTCTTTTTTAAGAAGTTTTGCAATTCTAGGTGGTATTGGTCTAGTTATTCATATAGCTATTTATTTGACCTTTCCTTTTTATTATATTCAATTGGAGGGGGAAAAGTTTAATGAGAGTGCAAGAGTGTTTACGGAGTATTTAAAGACTAAGACAGCTGATGAAATTCCAAGCTTACTCCAGTCTTATTCAAAGTCCTTGACTATATCTGCTCACCTTAAAAGAGATATCTTAGATAAGCGGCTTCCTCTTGTGCATGACTTGGATATTAAAGATGGGGAGCTATCAAATTATATCGTGATGTTAGATAAGCCTGTTAGTACAGCAGATGGTAAACAGGTAACGGTGCAGTTTGTGCAGGGAGTGGATATCTACAAAGAAGCAAAGAATATTTTGCTTTTGTATCTCCCATATACATTTTTGGTTACAATTGCTTTTTCCTTTGTTTTTTCTTATTTTTATACGAAACGCTTGCTCAATCCTCTTTTTTACATTTCAGAAGTGACTAGTAAGATGCAAGATTTGGATGACAATATTCGTTTTGATGAAAGCAGAAAAGATGAAGTTGGTGAAGTTGGAAAGCAGATTAATGGTGTGTATGAGCACTTGTTGAAGGTTATTCATGAGTTGGAAAATCGTAATGAGCAAATTGTAAAATTGCAAAATCAAAAGGTTTCCTTTGTCCGTGGAGCATCACATGAATTAAAGACACCTCTAGCTACTCTCAGGATTATCTTAGAAAATATGCAATATAATGTGGGAGATTATAAAGATCATCCTAAGTATCTTGAAAAGAGTATTGATAAAATTGATCAGATGAGTTTCTTGCTAGAGGAAGTGTTGGAATCTTCTAAATTTCAAGAATGGACAGAGTGCAGTGAGATTTTAATGGTAAATACCGTTTTGACAGATGTTTTGTCTCGATATCAGGAATTGGCATTTTCTAAAAATCTTGTGATTGATAATCAGTTGACTACTGATACAAAAGTAAGGATGAGTTTGAAGGCTTTGGATAAAGTCTTGACAAATCTTATCAGTAATGCTATCAAATACTCAGATCAATCTGGCATTGTGACTATTTCTGAGCAAGATGGTTATCTTTCTATTAGGAATACATGTGCTCCTTTGAATCAGGAAGAGTTAGAACATTTATTTGATATTTTTTACCATTCACAAATTGTAACAGATAGAGAAACAGGATCAGGATTGGGTCTTTATATTGTTAAGAATATCTTAGAGAGTCATCGTATGTCCTATAGTTTCTTGCCTTATGAACAAGGGATGGAATTTAAAATCTGCTTGTTACCAGATAGTTAGCTTTAGTAAGACTCTTTTCTTACTTGAGGATAATTTAAGGAAGCATAGTTTGAATGGTAGTGATAGAGTAAATCAAAGAACGGAATCAGTTTTCGTTCTTTTTCTTTTTCAATTCATATTGGGTTAACATAGAGATGTTACAGTAGTGGTAAAGAAAGGGGATCGTGATGATAGCAATAATCATTATCTGTGTATTTTTAATTCGCTTGTTGTTCCTAAAGAAATCAATTGCAAATGAAAAACGGCTTCGTAGGGATGGTGGGCGAGAATTTGGCATTAAAAATACCAAACGTCTTACCTTGGTTCATATTGTTTTTTATCTGGCTTGTTTTATGGAAGCCCTAGTCTATCGACCGTCTTTCAATATGATGAGTGTTGTGGGTTTGGTGCTCCTGATATTTTCTATGTTGATGTTGCTACTTGTTATTCATCTGCTTGGGGATATTTGGACAGTCAAGTTGATGTTAGCACCGAATCATAAGTTTGTGGATCATGTCTTATTTAGGACAGTAAAACATCCCAATTACTTTTTAAATATCCTTCCTGAGTTGATTGGCTTGACCTTGCTGAGTCATGCCTATATGACTTTTGTTTTAGTTTTTCCAGTTTATGCAGTTGTTTTGTATCGACGAATAGCTGAAGAGGAAAAGTTATTACATGAAGTTATAATCCCAAATGGAAGCATAAAGAGATAAATACAAGATTCAATTCATATACAGTTCATATTGAAATGATATAGTAGTGTTAAGAAAAATATTGGAGGAAATAATTATGTTTGCATCAAAAAGTGAAAGAAAAGTACGTTATTCAATTCGTAAATTTAGTATTGGAGTAGCTAGTGTAGTAGTTGCTAGTCTGTTCTTAGGAGGAGTAGTCCATGCAGAAGGGGTTGGAGGTGGAAATAGCCCCATGGTTACATCTAGTGGGCAAGATAGGTTGAAGGAATATAGACAGCAGTTGATAAAAGAGTTGGAAGATACGGATTTATCTAGTAGTCGAAAAACTTATTACCAAAAACAAATTGAAACAGAGACAGATGCTTCAAAGTTGACGGAACTAGGGAATAATTTTCATAATGAAAGTCGGATAGATCATGATCAAGCTGTTGACCAAGCTAGCACTAGTTTGTCTATGTATATGACTAACCTTCTAAATGAATTAGATAGTTCTGCTTCTGGATTTGAAGGGGTTCTCAAGCAAGCTATGGAAATTGTAAAAGAGTATCAACGTAAATTTGGTGAAGATCACAATAGAAAAGAAATAGAGCAACTGCAACAAGAGGGGCAAACGAAGCTAGATAAATTGGTAGGGGACTTTAAGAATAGTTTATCAAATCAACAAAGTAAACCATCAGGAAATTCTAATTCTTCTAATGGTAGAGGTGATACGACTAAGCCTGCGAATCAAGGATTAGATTCTGATTCACCTTCTGGAAAAGAACATAATAATCTAACTCCACCAAAAGTAGAAAATCAAGGAGGAAATATAGTTTCTACTGAAAAAACTACGGAGACAAATCTTAAAGAAGCTAAAGAAACAGCTAAAACAACTTTGGATAATTATAGAAAAAGTCGTTTAACAAAATTAAATCCAGCTGCTTTTTGGTTTGGAGACCTCTTGTTGGCGTCTCAAAAGACTTTATCCGAATATAGTGCGCAATTTGATAGTGCTTCGAGTAAAGAAGAAGTGGAAGCTCTGATAGAAAAATCTAAACAGGCAATTGATGAACTGATAGCTACTCATCAAAATAGAGAAATCAGCTTAGAGCGAAATAAGGCAAAGGAAGCGGTCACTAAACATCTAACAGGTTTATTGGATGACATCAAGAAAAATTTAGAAAAAGAGCAACATATCAATACTGTAGAGCTAATTAAAAATCTAAAAGATATTGAAAAAACGTATTTGCATAAATTAGATGAATCAACCCAAAAAGCCCAACTACAGAATCTGGTTACAGAAAGTCAATCAAAACTAGATGAAGCTTTGTCTAACTTTAAAAAGGGCTTATCTTCTTCGTCAAATTCAGGATCTTCCACTAAACCAGAAACTCCAGAAAAACCAGAGGAACCTACTCCAAGCAAACCTGCGGAAAAAGAGCAGAACCCATCAGGATCCACTGCAGGAAGTCAATCCGGTTCTACCAGCTCTTCAGGAAGTTCTAGTGCTTCCACTAAACCAAAATCTCCAGAAAAACCAGAGCGACCTGCTCCAAGCAAACCTGCGGAAAAGGAGCAGAACCCATCAGGTTCAACCACAGGAAGTCACTCCGGTTCCACCAGCTCTTCAGGAAGTTCTAGTGCTTCCACTAAACCAAAATCTCCAGAAAAATCAGAGCGACCTGCTCCAAGCAAACCTGCGGAAAAGGAGCAGAACCCATCAGGTTCAACCACAGGAAGTCACTCCGGTTCCACTAGCTCTTCAGGAAGTTCTAGTACTTCCACTAAACCAAAATCTCCAGAAAAACCAGAGCGACCTGCTCCAAGCAAACCATCAGGAAACGAGACAGATTCTTCATCTCCTACAAGATCTAACAGTCTTTCTCCTACTCTCTCATCTCAACCGACATCTCCTGTTCAAAAGGTATTTACAGCTCAAAATGGAAATGCCAAGATTACTGTTATGTTTGAAACTGCTACAGAAGCAGACTCTGTCAATCTTAAAGAGGTAACAACAAAAGAAATGATTGATAATGTTACCCGTCAAATAGGGCAAGGAACAGTGCGCATATTTGATATTTCTCTTTCAAAAGATGGAAAAGAAACCCATGTGAAGGGAGAAAGAGTAGTTCGTCTTGCAATTGGTAATATTGATTCTGAGATTCAAGTTTACCATGTGAAGGAAAATGGAGAATTGGAGTTGCTCCCATCAACAGTTGAAAATGGGCAAGTCGTTTTCAAAACGAGTCATTTCAGCTTATTTGCGATTAAAACACTTCCTAAAAAACAAATGGCTACAGAGCCAGAGGCAAATAGGGAAGGAAAAACTCAATCTGATGATAAGGAAATGGTTCTTCTTGCTGATAAAGCAAATCAAATGAGTGAAAATCGTTCAAATTCAGATAAAAAAGATAAGCAAGCGCTCCCATCAACTGGAACAATGTCAACGTTGCTTATGGAATTCTTGGGTCTTATATCTCTAGTAGGTGTTTATCTATTAAAAGGAAAAAAGACGGAGAATGACTAATTTCATATAGATATTGCTTGCTTATATAAATCAAAGAAACCCGTAAACTTTAAGATAGTTACGGGTTTTGGTCTATTAAGCCTTATCCAATTGCAAGAGGGCTTCAATCTCTGCTAGGGTGCTAGCTTGTGAAATGGCTCCACGGAGTTTGGCAGCGCCAGAAGTTCCACGGAGGTAGTGGGGAGCGAGGCCACGGAATTCACGAACTGCGACGTTTTCTCCTTTGAGGTTAATCAAGCGTTTCAAGTGTTCGTAGGCGATTTTCATCTTGTCTTCAAAGGTCAAATCAGGGAGGATTTCTCCTGTTTCAAAGTAATGGTTGATTTGGTTGAAGAGGTAAGGATTCCCCATGGCAGCGCGGCCAATCATGACTGCGTCAGCACCGACTTCTTCGATACGTTGTTTGGCTTCTTGAACAGTACGGATGTCACCGTTGGCGATAAATGGAATCTTGGTCAAAGCTTGAGCTACGTCGTGCAGGGTCTCAAGGTCTGCGTGACCTGTATACATTTGCTCACGGGTACGGCCATGCATAGCAAGGGCAGAAACACCTGCAGCTTCAGCAGCGAGGGCATTTTCTACTGCCAGAGATGGGTCAGCCCAGCCGGTACGCATTTTGACAGTAAGTGGAATATCAAGGACAGATTGAACCTTGTTGATGATAGAGTAAATCTTATCTGGATCCTTGAGCCACATAGCGCCAGCTTCGTTCTTCACAATTTTGTTAACTGGGCAGCCCATGTTGATATCGACGATATCGGTTTTGGTGTTTTCTTGGATGAATTCTGCTGCGCGTGCGAGGCTGTCTTCATCACTACCAAAAAGTTGGATAGAGACAGGGTTTTCGCCCTCATCGATATGAAGCATGTGCAGGGTTTTTTCGTTGTTGTATTGGATTCCCTTGTCAGAGACCATTTCCATGACAACGAGTCCAGCTCCGAGCTCTTTTGCGATGGTACGAAAGGCTGAGTTGGTCACACCAGCCATGGGTGCTAAAACGGTACGATTGGGAATCTCAACATTGCCAATCATAAAAGGTGTATTAAGATTTGTCACGAATGAGTTCCTCCAGGTCGTTTTCATCAAAGTTGTAAGTAGTTTGGCAGAATTGACAAGTGATTTCTGCCCCGTGGTCTTCCTCTTTCATTTCCTGTAGGTCTGAGCTTGGAAGGCTGGCAAGAGCGTTCATAAAGCGCTCATGGCTACAGTCACATTGGAAACGGATTTCTTCTTCAGAAAGACTCTTGTAGGCCTCGTCACCGTAGATAGCCTTGAGGAGGGCTTCGATATGGTCTTCACTTTCGAGAAGCGTTGAGATAGCTGGCATTTCTTGGATGCGTTTTTCAAAGCGAGCAATCTCTTCTTCCTTGGCTCCTGGTAAGACTTGGACTAGGAAACCGCCAGCAACCTTAACCTTGTCTTCTTCGTCCAAAAGGACATTGAGACCGACTGCAGAAGGGGTCTGTTGGCTTTCAGTTAGGTAAAAGGCAAGGTCTTCACCAATCTCTCCAGAGATGAGTGGGGTCAAGGAAGTATAAGGATTTCCAATGCCGTAGTCTGTGATAACGAGAAATTGACCATTTCCAACAAAAGGTCCGACTAGAACTTCACCAGTTGCAGTCTTTTTGATGTCAACACCGGGATTTTGAACGTAACCTTTGACGTTCCCCTTGGTATCAGCAACGGTGATAATGGCTCCTAGAGAGCTAGTTCCCAGTACCTTCACTGTTAGTTTGGTATTTCCTTTTTCATTGGCTGCGAGAATCTGGCTAGCGATAAGAGTTCGACCAAGCGCTACAGTTGAGCTAGCTTGGGTTTTGTGTTTTTCTTGAGCAGTGCGGACGGTTTCTGTGCTATCAAGGACAAAAGCACGAAAGGCTCCGCTTTCTGATATTGTTTTAATAATTTTATCCATAGCTACTATTTTAGCATAAAAATGCCCAAAGGGGGAGCCGTGTGTTTGTTGATTTTTAGGATAATGGACTAGGAAATCAGCATGAAAATAAAAAGAGAAACAGATTATTTCAGCATTTGTAAGATTTATGCTATGCTTAAGATAGAAAATGAAAGGGGTAACAAATGTATTTAGGAGATTTGATGGAGAAAGCCGAGTGTGGTCAATTTTCAATCCTTTCCTTTCTATTACAAGAGTCTCAGACGACCGTCAAGGCTGTAATGGAAGAAACAGGATTTTCAAAAGCAACCCTAACCAAATATGTCACCCTGCTCAATGATAAGGCTTTGGACAGTGGCTTAGATCTGATTATTCATTTAGAAGATGAAAATCTGCGTCTATCAATCGGTGCAGCTACCAAGGGGAGAGAGATTCGGAGCCTGTTTTTGGAGAATGCTGTTAAATACCAGATTGTGGTCTATCTTCTCTACCACCAACAGTTTTTAGCCCATCAGCTGGCTCAAGAATTGATGATTAGTGAGGCAACGCTTGGTCGTCACTTAGCTGGTTTAAATCAGATTTTGTCAGAATTTGATTTATCCATCCAAAATGGACGTTGGCGAGGTCCAGAGCATCAGATTCGCTATTTCTATTTCTGTCTTTTCCGCAAGGTCTGGTCGAGTCAGGAATGGGAAGGTCATATGCAGAAACCAGAGAGAAAGCAGGAAATTGCTACACTAGAAGAAATCTGCGGTGCAAGCTTGTCTTCGGGGCAGAAATTGGACTTGGTTCTCTGGGCTCATATCAGTCAACAACGTCTTCGGGTTAATGCCTGTCAGTTCCAAGTGATAGAAGAAAAAATGCGAGGGTATTTTGACAATATCTTTTATCTTCGTTTGCTGAGAAAGGCTCCGTCCTTTTTTGCTGGGCAACACCTTCCTCTAGGAACTGAGGATGGTGAGATGATGATATTCTTCTCTTTCCTCTTGTCTCATCGCATTCTTCCTCTTCATACTATGGAGTACATCCTTGGTTTTGGAGGGCAGTTGGTAGATTTGCTGACGCAATTGATTCAAGAAATGAAGAAGGAGGAGCTGCTGGGGGACTACACAGAGGACCATGTCACCTATGAACTTAGCCAGCTTTGTGCTCAAGTCTATCTCTATAAGGGTTATATTTTACAGGATCGCTACAAGTATCAGTTAGAGAATCGTCATCCTTATTTGTTGATGGAACATGATTTTAGGGGAACGGCAGAGGAGATTTTTCATGCTCTACCGGCCTTTCATCAGGGGACAGATTTAGATAAGAAAATTCTCTGGGAATGGCTCCAGTTAATCGAATATATGGCTGAAAATGGTGGCCAGCATATGCGGATTGGTCTGGATTTGACATCTGGTTTTCTTGTCTTTTCAAGAATGGCCGCCATTTTGAAACGGTATTTGGAATACAATCGTTTTATCACCATTGAAGCCTATGACCGAACTCGGCATTATGATTTGCTGGTTACCAATAATCCGATTCATAAGAAGGAACAGACCCCAGTTTATTATTTAAAAAACGACTTGGATATGGAAGATTTGGCAGGGATTCGTCAGATATTGTTTAGTTAAAGAAGATGGCAAAAAAAACTCAATTTTAGGAGAAAAAGAAGTAAAATTTTCTGCAATAAAACGCATATTATCGAGTCTTTTCAACACTTGACAATATGCGTTTGTTTGACTTTAAATTCTTTTTGCTCAGCCTTTTATTTTATATTCTTAGACAAAATTGCTAGAATTACCTCGTTATCATTTGTGTTATCTACTTTAATAAGACCTGTATCAATTCTACTAAATAATGAATTAATAATGATTAGTCTTTCCTCTTTATCAATATTTGTACCAGCATAAGTCAAAGATTGATAAAATCTAGTTAAAGCTGCTTTCTGTTTGTATTCGGTGGCTAAATGATGATTTGACATTACGATTTTTACCAGTATTCTAATTATATAGATAAAGAAAGAAATAACAGAAATAAATACGAATGATTCTGAAAGAAAAGGAATTTCTTTGATGATATCTAAAGAATAATTATGTATAACTGTAATTAATTTTGTCGAAGTAAAAATTAAAGCTAGTACAGTTACAATAAGGATGATAGTCCAATTTCTAGCCTGCTTTATATATTCTGTAGCACGTTTATTCCAGAGTTGTTCGGGTGCCTCCAATGATAGTTTATTCTTATAAGTCTCCTCTAAATGTTCAAGTTTATCTTTCTTTTCCTTTTGCCAACGATTTATTGAGCTTTGAAACTCTTTTAATTCTATGGCCTTATCATCAAATTGTTGTTGAATATCATTGTATCTGTTTTCGATAAAAGAGGTAATTTCTTTATATTGTTCATTAGAATTATCAGAAATTTCTTGTAACTTACTGGTTAATGGATATATAATATTTTTTTCAAAGTCGAATATATTTTCCCTAATATTAGAGAACTGTTTTCTAAGTAAATACAGAGCCGGATAGAATTGGTATGGATAAGAGCTTGAAAAATAATTGCCTATAGAACTTATATTCTTAGAGAGATAGATGTAACTTCTTATCGCTTCTGTAAGATTGTCTGTTGTTTGCTCTATATAGAATGAAACAAAACTCTTTATTTTTCGAATTTCTAAATCTTTATCAATAGGTGAATCAATTGATAGTATGTAAACAAGCTTCCCTTGCTCAGTAGTTTCACGACTACTTGACAAGTTATAATAAAGATAGTTATTTATAGTATCTGTATTTAGGTCGTCAATCTCAGAAAGAAATTTCCTTATGCCATTTATCTTATTATTCATGATTTGCCAATTTGAATAATAATTAGATGGTGCTTTTTCTGAAACAATCTTCCAATAGTCAAAATTAGTTTTTATTACTTTTTCAATTTGATCAAAAGTAAACATCGCTTCACGTTCGTTGAAGTTTATAGTATTGTTACTGTTAATTGTAAATCGAAATAAAATTTTATCATCCAAAAAATTAGATATTTGTTTGCTCGTAAAACTCATCATACTACCAGCCTATTTAGTCGTTTGAAACTTCTTATTTTTAATTAATATCCTAAAATAAGTGCTCTTACCATTTATTGATAAATCTTTTCCGTCATCTCCTTTTCGGAATCCAACAATTTCAAATTGATTTGGATTAAACTTATGAAGAAAAGTTATTGGAACTCCCATAACTCCTCGATAATCATAAGGAATATCTACTGTTTTATTGATATTGATACCGTTGTAATTATCGTAGGTTAAATATTGGTCTTCATTATTTTTATACTTTTTGGTAAGAATAATGTCCTCGTGCCTTTTGAAATTATCTAAATTTGTTAGCCATAAACAGTTATTAGGGGAAACAATTCTTTCACCACGTTCATTTATAGTGGTTTCTGTCCCATAGAGTTCATAGTGGTCTGGAACGATAAATCCAGAAATACCACGTCCCATATTTATCCCCATCCAAATTTTATTGTTTTCTATGAGTTTAAAAGTTTCTTTGTAAGTAATAGCATTAATATTGCCAATGATTAAAAATTGTTTATCATATTGAACAACTTGTGCAAGGAAGTCTCTGAAAAGTGAAAATGGTGGATTTGTTACCACTATATCTGCTTCTTTTAATAGTTTCATACTTTCCTCACTGCGGAAATCACCGTCACCTTTAAAAAATGTCACGTCATTTAGACTGGGAATAATGACCTCTTCTTTTTTCCCAGTGTATTCATAGTAAAAGCCATTTGAAATTTCTGAATTTAAGCTAAATAAATCAAATTGTTGTTCGATATAACAGGATGCAATCAGCTTTTTCAAACCAAGTTCATTAAAATTTTGAGCAAAATATCTATAAAAATTGCTAGTTCTGGGGTCATCACAATTGCAAAATATAATTTTGTTTTTGAAATGTACCTTGTAATGATGTAACTCCCTATCTATATCTTGTAGTTGAGTATAGAACTCATCATTTTTATTTTTTTTTGCCTTTCTTAAAAAATCATTTTCGTTTTTTCTCATTATCTTATTCCATACTCCTTGTTAATTGGTTAAAAATATCGCTTCCCAAAACTTTAAGAGACGTCTTAGCAACATCTAACATTATATTAAACATTTCCTGAGGATTCCAGTGACTTCCATCACCAGTTGTATAGATAGAGGTTGCTTGAAGCATTATTGATTTGTCTTTATTTTTTATAAATTTATTTTTGCACAAATTAGTATTGATTGGCATGCCGTAATTGGCAGCAGTTAGTCTGTCTAAGCGGTTTAGTATTCCTGAGTCATGTTCAAGTATAACAGACCGTCCGTCTGGCCGTATTACAGAGATAGTTTGCGTTAAAAAATTAGAACCTTCTAGAAAAATAATATAAGGGAAGTGTTCCTCGGATAGCATAAAATTTGCTATTTCAGCAATATTTTTATGTGAGCGTTCAATAGCATTTCCGGCAGCCATTAAATCTTGGTCGTTGTTTTTTCCTACTAGTTTACCTGATTTAATATTTTCAATATCTTTTCCTTGATGTTTAGCTTCTGTTACTAGAACTACACGCCAACTGCCTGAATCATCTTTTACCTCAATGATACCGCCGTCAGGAATAATACTTGCATTCTGTGTAAATAAAGTTTTTCCTAAATCTTTATCCAGCTTACTAAGATAATGATTAATCTCCTTTTTACTAACTGATTTTCTAAATCTAAACTCTAACATCGGATATAATTCCTCTAGTTTCGATTTTACTAGATGAGAGATAGTGCCTACGGCAATATCATGAGATTTTGCATCTTCTCCGAATATACCTACTACTCCTCTTGAATCTTTATGTTGGTTAGTTAGACGATTAGATTGATTCTTTTTAGCCATAAAATTCTCCCCTTTTTTATATTTTGAGGTGTTTTTAGTTATTAACAATATTATATCACACTATGAATGGGTATTAAATAATTGCATTATGTAAACTTTTCATATCGTAAATCTTAGCAAAAATACTCTTATTAGCTACTTCTTCATTAAAATAGGTTATTAAATCTAACTTTTGAGGTCTTTTTTGTGAAATTCACACAATCTCCTCACATTTTTTTAAAAATTAAAAAAAGTTGATGAACAAGAAAGCGCTTTATTTTGTATACTAGTTAGTGTAAAGAGGAAACACCTCAAGATCTTTATCAGGAGGACAGCACATGTCACAAGAAAAATACATTATGGCCATTGACCAGGGAACTACAAGTTCTCGTGCCATTATTTTCAACAAAAAAGGAGAAAAAGTTAGCTCGAGTCAAAAAGAGTTCACTCAGATTTTCCCTCAGGCAGGTTGGGTTGAGCACAATGCCAATGAAATTTGGAACTCTGTTCAGTCAGTTATTGCAGGTGCTTTCATCGAAAGTGGTGTCAAGCCAAATCAAATCGAAGCAATCGGGATTACCAACCAACGTGAAACAACGGTTGTCTGGGATAAGAAAACAGGACTTCCTATCTACAACGCAATCGTTTGGCAATCACGCCAAACTGCTCCTCTGGCTGAACAACTGAAAAGCCAAGGTTATGTGGAAAAATTCCATGAAAAGACTGGTTTGATCATCGATGCTTACTTCTCTGCTACCAAGGTTCGTTGGATTTTGGATCATGTAGAAGGCGCTCAAGAGCGAGCAGAAAAAGGGGAATTGCTCTTTGGTACCATCGATACTTGGTTGGTTTGGAAATTGACTGACGGTGCGGCTCACGTGACGGACTACTCAAATGCAGCTCGTACCATGCTTTATAACATTAAAGAACTCAAATGGGATGATGAGATTTTGGAAATCCTCAATATTCCGAAGGCTATGCTGCCAGAAGTTCGTTCTAACTCTGAAATTTACGGTAAGACAGCCCCATTCCATTTCTACGGTGGAGAAGTGCCAATCTCAGGTATGGCTGGTGACCAACAAGCAGCCCTCTTTGGACAGTTGGCCTTTGAACCAGGTATGGTTAAAAATACTTACGGAACAGGTTCTTTCATCATCATGAATACTGGTGAAGAAATGCAGTTATCTGAAAACAACCTCTTAACAACCATTGGTTACGGAATCAACGGCAAGGTTTACTATGCCTTGGAAGGTTCTATCTTCATCGCAGGAAGTGCTATTCAGTGGCTTCGTGATGGACTTCGCATGGTTGAAAATTCACCAGAATCTGAAAAATACGCTCGTGATTCTCACAATGATGATGAAGTTTATGTCGTTCCAGCCTTTACAGGACTAGGAGCACCATACTGGAACCAAAACGCTCGCGGTTCTGTCTTTGGATTGACTCGTGGAACAAGTAAAGAAGACTTTATCAAGGCAACTTTGCAATCTATTGCTTATCAAGTGCGTGACATCATCGACACCATGCAAGTGGATGCGCAGACAGCTATCCAAGTCTTGAAAGTAGACGGTGGTGCAGCTATGAACAATTTCCTCATGCAGTTCCAAGCTGATATTTTGGGAATCGATATCGCACGCGCCAAAAACTTGGAAACAACAGCTTTGGGGGCAGCCTTCCTAGCAGGTTTGTCAGTAGGTTACTGGAAGGACTTGGATGAGTTGAAACTCTTGAATGAGACAGGAGAACTCTTTGAACCATCTATGAATGAATCTCGCAAGGAACAACTCTACAAGGGCTGGAAGAAAGCTGTGAAAGCAACCCAAGTCTTTGCGGAAGTAGACGACTAATACTGGAAGAATAAAGCGACTTAGTTAGAAAGTGTGTAAATATGGAATTTTCAAAGAAAACACGTGAATTATCAATCAAAAAAATGCAGGAACGTACCTTGGACCTCTTGATTATCGGTGGAGGAATCACCGGTGCTGGTGTAGCTTTGCAGGCGGCAGCTAGTGGTCTAGATACTGGTTTGATTGAAATGCAGGACTTCGCAGAAGGGACATCCAGCCGTTCAACAAAATTGGTTCACGGCGGTCTTCGTTACCTCAAACAATTCGACGTAGAAGTGGTATCAGATACAGTTTCTGAACGTGCTGTAGTTCAACAAATCGCACCACACATTCCAAAACCAGATCCAATGCTCTTGCCAGTTTACGATGAAGATGGAGCGACTTTTAGCCTCTTCCGTCTTAAAGTAGCTATGGACTTGTATGACCTTTTGGCAGGAGTTAACAACACACCAGCTGCTAACAAGGTTTTGAGTAAGGAAGAAGTCTTGGAACGCCAGCCAAACTTGAAGAAAGAAGGTTTGGTAGGAGGTGGGGTTTACCTTGACTTCCGTAACAACGATGCGCGTCTCGTGATCGAAAACATCAAACGTGCCAACCAAGATGGTGCCCTCATTGCCAACCACGTGAAGGCAGAAGGCTTCCTCTTTGACGAAAGTGGCAAGATTACTGGTGTTGTAGCCCGTGATTTGTTGACAGACCAAGTCTTTGAAATCAAAGCTCGTCTGGTTATCAATACGACAGGTCCTTGGAGCGACAAGGTACGTAATCTGTCTAATAAGGGAACGCAATTCTCACAAATGCGTCCAACTAAGGGAGTTCACCTAGTCGTGGATTCAAGCAAGATCAAGGTTTCACAGCCAGTTTACTTTGATACAGGTTTGGGTGACGGTCGTATGGTCTTTGTTCTCCCACGTGAAAGCAAGACTTACTTCGGTACAACAGATACAGACTACACAGGTGATTTGGAACATCCAAAAGTGACTCAGGAAGATGTAGATTACCTACTTGGCATTGTCAATAACCGCTTCCCAGAAGCTAACATTACCATTGATGATATTGAAAGCAGCTGGGCTGGTCTTCGCCCATTGATCGCAGGCAATAGCGCTTCTGACTACAATGGAGGAAATAATGGAACCATCAGTGATGAAAGCTTTAACAACTTGATTGCGACTGTTGAATCTTATCTCTCTAAAGAAAAAACGCGTGAAGACGTCGAGGCTGCTGTCAGCAAGCTTGAAAGCAGTACCTCTGAGAAACATTTGGACCCATCTGCAGTTTCACGTGGTTCGAGCTTGGACCGAGACGATAATGGTCTCTTGACCCTTGCTGGTGGTAAAATCACAGACTACCGTAAGATGGCTGAAGGAGCTATGGAGCGCGTGGTTGACATCCTCAAAGCAGAATTTGACCGCAGCTTTAAACTGATCAACTCGAAGACTTACCCTGTTTCAGGTGGGGAATTGAACCCAGCAAATGTAGATTCAGAAATCGAAGCCTTTGCGCAACTTGGAGTGTCACGTGGTTTGGATAGCAAGGAAGCTCACTACCTAGCAAATCTCTATGGTTCAAATGCACCGAAGGTCTTTGCCCTTGCTCACAGTTTGGAACAAGCGCCAGGACTCAGCTTGGCAGATACCTTGTCCCTTCACTATGCAATGCGCAATGAGTTGGCTCTGAGCCCAGTTGACTTCCTTCTTCGTCGTACCAACCATATGCTTTTTATGCGTGATAGCTTGGATAGCATCGTTGAGCCAGTTTTGGATGAAATGGGACGATTCTATGATTGGTCAGAAGAAGAAAAAGCAGGATACCGTGCGGATGTCGAAGCAGCTCTCGCTAACAACGATTTAGCAGAATTAAAAAATTAAGAAAAAATAAAAGAGGTGGAGGGTAGGACTCCTTGTCGCCCGCCCCTTCTTTTTAATGGAGACAGAAAGATGATGAATGAATTATTTGGAGAATTTTTAGGGACTTTAATCTTGATTCTTCTAGGAAATGGTGTTGTTGCTGGTGTGGTTCTTCCTAAAACCAAGAGCAACGGCTCAGGTTGGATTGTGATTACTATGGGTTGGGGGATTGCAGTTGCGGTTGCAGTCTTTGTATCTGGCAAGCTCAGTCCAGCTCATTTAAACCCAGCTGTGACAATTGGTGTAGCTTTAAAAGGTGACTTGCCTTGGGCTTCCGTTTTGCCTTATATCTTAGCCCAGTTCGCAGGGGCTATGCTCGGTCAGATTTTGGTTTGGTTGCAATTCAAGCCGCATTATGAGGCAGAAGAAAATGCAGGCAATATTTTGGCAACCTTCAGTACTGGGCCAGCCATCAAGGATACTGTATCAAACTTGATTAGTGAAATCCTAGGAACTTTTGTATTGGTATTAACAATCTTTGCTTTGGGACTTTATGACCTTCAAGCAGGAATCGGAACATTTGCGGTGGGGACTTTGATTGTCGGTATCGGTCTATCACTAGGTGGGACAACAGGTTATGCCTTGAACCCTGCACGTGACCTTGGACCTCGTATCATGCACAGTATCCTTCCAATTTCAAACAAGGGAGACGGAGATTGGTCTTACGCTTGGATTCCTGTTGTGGGACCTGTTATCGGTGCAGCCTTGGCAGTTCTTGTGTTTTCCCTTTTCTAGTTTAGAAAATAATTATGTTGATAAGAGCTTGAGATGAAAATCTCGGGTTCTTTTCTTTTAAAATATGCATAGAAAAACCGTATAATCCTTAAAATAAACTGAAATCTACTGAAAATCTACGGCAAACAATTGAAAAATTACCCTAGAAAGTGGTACAATAGTAGAAAAATACTATAGTAAGAGTCTATCTTATTTAGCAAAAATTACAGAAATGAATGGTTTTTCTTGATGAAACAGAGAAAAGAATTGTACCTCTTTCTTGGTCGGACAGCCTTGTATTTTCTTATCTTTCTAGGGCTGCTTTACTTCTTTAGCTATCTTGGTCAGGGTCAAGGAAGCTTTATCTATAATGAATTTTAACTTGAAGGAGAATCCCTATTGTGTCAAATAAACCAATAGCAGATATGATTGAAACCATTGAGCATTTTGCTCAGACACAGCCTAGCTATCCTGTCTATAATGTTTTGGGTCAGGAACACACTTATGGCGATTTAAAGGCTGATTCGGATAGTTTGGCTACAGCCATTGACCAACTAGGCTTGCCTGAGAAGTCTCCTGTGGTTGTTTTTGGTGGCCAAGAATATGAAATGTTGGCAACCTTTGTAGCGCTGACTAAGTCAGGTCATGCCTACATTCCAATTGATAGCCATTCGGCCTTGGAGCGAGTTTCATCTATTTTAGAAATAGCAGAGCCAAGTTTGATTATTGCCATCTCAGACTTCCCATTGGAGCAGGTTTCTACACCGATGATGACTCTAGCTCAGGTTCAAGAAGCCTTTGCTCAAGGGAATAACTATGAAATCACGCATCCAGTCAAGGGCGATGATAACTACTACATTATCTTTACTTCTGGTACGACTGGTAAGCCAAAGGGAGTGCAGATTTCCCATGATAACCTCCTCAGCTTTACCAATTGGATGATTACGGATAAGGAATTTGCGACGCCAAGTCGTCCGCAAATGCTGGCTCAGCCACCTTATTCTTTTGATCTGTCTGTCATGTACTGGGCACCGACCTTGGCACTGGGTGGTACGCTTTTCGCTCTTCCTTCAGCCATCACTCAGGACTTTAAGCAACTCTTTGCGACCATCTTTTCATTGCCAATCGCTATCTGGACCTCAACCCCTTCTTTTGC
Source organism: Streptococcus sp. k-628 (assembly GCF_013277475.1). NCBI lineage: Bacteria > Bacillati > Bacillota > Bacilli > Lactobacillales > Streptococcaceae > Streptococcus > Streptococcus sp. k-628. The sequence goes on along the minus strand of NZ_VMMZ01000008.1, from coordinate 51,747 downwards.
AGATATGGCCATGTTGTCAGAAGACTTTAATAGTGAGAAAATGCCTGGAATCACGCATTTCTACTTTGATGGCGAAGAATTGACGGTTAAAACGGCTCAAAAACTGCGCGAGCGTTTCCCAAATGCCCGTATTATCAATGCTTACGGCCCAACAGAAGCGACAGTAGCCCTGTCAGCAGTTGCTGTGACAGACGAGATGTTAGCGACTCTCAAACGCCTACCAATCGGCTATACCAAGGCTGATTCTCCAACCTTTATCATTGACGAGGACGGCAATAAATTGCCAAATGGTGAACAGGGAGAAATCATTGTTTCTGGGCCAGCTGTTTCAAAAGGCTATATGAACAATCCTGAAAAAACAGTGGAAGCCTTCTTTGAATTTGAAGGGTTACCAGCCTATCACACAGGCGATGTGGGAACCATGACAGATGAAGGCTTGCTTCTCTACGGCGGACGCATGGACTTCCAGATTAAGTTCAACGGTTACCGCATTGAGTTAGAAGATGTCTCTCAAAACCTCAACAAGTCTCGCTATATCGAGTCTGCTGTTGCAGTTCCGCGTTATAACAAGGACCACAAGGTGCAAAATCTATTGGCTTATGTCATCTTGAAAGACGGTGTCCGTGAACAGTTTGAGCGTGATATCGATATTACCAAGGCTATCAAGGAAGACTTGACAGATATTATGATGTCTTATATGATGCCGTCCAAATTCCTTTACCGAGACAGTTTGCCACTGACTCCAAATGGAAAGATTGACATCAAAGGATTGATTAACGAGGTGAATAAGAGATGATGGAGTTCTTTCAACAGCTTCCTCATTTAGAGCCATACGGCAATCCTCAGTATTTTCTCTATGTGATTGCTGCAAGTTTACCCATCTTTATCGGTCTCTTTTTCAAGAAACGCTTTGCCTGGTATGAAGTACTGGTTAGTCTCTTCTTTATCGTCACCATGTTGGTAGGTGGGAAGACCAATCAGTTGGCTGCCTTGGGTATTTACCTTTGCTGGGAAATATTGCTCCTGCTTTTCTACAAGCATTATCGAAAAAGCAAGGATGGCAAGTGGGTCTTCTACTTAGTTAGTTTTCTGTCCCTCCTTCCGATTATCTTTGTCAAGGTGCAACCAGCTATCAATGGAACGCAGTCTTTGCTTGGGTTTTTGGGAATTTCTTACCTGACCTTTCGTTCGGTTGGGATTATCATCGAGCTGAGAGATGGAGTGATTAAGGATTCTACCCTCTGGGAATTCCTCCGTTTCCTTCTCTTCATGCCAACTTTCTCGAGTGGTCCAATTGATCGCTTTAAACGTTTCAATGAAAATTATCAGACCATTCCTGAGCGAGATGAGTTGATGGATATGCTGGATGAATCTGTTCGCTATATCATGTGGGGCTTTTTGTACAAGTTTATCCTAGCTCATGTTTTAGGAGAAACTTTACTACCTCCTCTGAAGAATCTAGCTTTGCAGTCAGGTGGCTTCTTTAACCCCTATGCCGTGGCAGTTATGTATACCTTTGGTCTGGAACTTTTCTTTGACTTTGCAGGTTATTCTATGTTTGCCTTAGCCATTTCAAATTTGATGGGAATTCGTAGCCCTATCAACTTTAACAAACCTTTTTTATCAAGGGATTTAAAGGAATTTTGGAATCGCTGGCACATGAGCCTCTCTTTCTGGTTCCGTGACTTTGTCTTTATGCGAATGGTCATGGTGTTGACCAGAAAGAAGGTCTTTAAAAATCGTAATGTAACTTCAAGTGTGGCCTACATTGTAAATATGCTAATTATGGGATTTTGGCATGGAGTGACCTGGTACTACATTGCCTATGGACTCTTTCATGGATTAGGCTTGGTCATCAATGACGCTTGGATTCGCAAGAAAAAAACGCTCAATAAGGAACGGAAAAAAGCAGGGAAAGCTGCTCTACCTGAGAATCGCTGGATTCAGTTGCTTGGCATGGTTGTCACCTTCCATGTCGTCATGCTGTCATTCTTAATCTTTTCTGGATTCTTGAATGATTTATGGTTTAAAAAATAAAAGGAAATAAAATATGGATATCAAATCAGAAGTTATCGAAATTATTGATGAGTTGTTTATGGAAGATGTTTCTGACATGATGGATGAAGATCTTTTTGATGCAGGTGTCTTGGATAGTATGGGAACGGTTGAGTTGATTGTAGAGATTGAGAACCGTTTTGACATTCGTGTCCCTGTAACAGAGTTTGGTCGCAATGACTGGAATACAGCTAATAAAATCATAGCTGGTATTGTGGAGCTACAAAATGCTTAAACGCTTATGGATGATCTTCGGACCGGTCTTGATAGCTGGTTTGTTGGTTTTTCTGCTCATTTTCTTTTATCCTACTGAGATGCATCATAATCTAGGAGCTGAAAAGCGTTCAGCGGTGGCTACTACTATCGATAGTTTTAAGGAGCGAAGTCAAAAGGTCAGGGCGCTATCTGATCCAAATATGCGTTTTGTTCCTTTCTTTGGCTCCAGTGAATGGCTTCGTTTTGACGGTGCTCATCCTGCGGTATTAGCTGAGAAATACAATCGCTCCTACCGTCCTTATCTTTTAGGACAGAGGGGAGCTGCATCGCTTAACCAGTATTTTGGGATGCAACAGATGCTGCCACAGCTGGAGAATAAACAAGTTGTGTATGTTATCTCACCTCAGTGGTTCAGTAAAAATGGCTATGAGCCAGCAGCTTTTCAGCAGTATTTTAATGGAGACCAGTTGACCAGTTTTCTGGAACATCAATCTGGAGATCAGGCTAGTCAATATGCAGCGACTCGCTTGCTGCAGCAGTTTCCAAACGTAGCTATGAAGGATCTGGTTCAGAAGTTGGCAAGCAAAGAAGAATTATCGACGGCAGACAATGAAATGATTGAATTATTGGCTCGTTTTAATGAGCGCCAAGCTTCCTTTTTTGGTCAGTTTTCGGTTAGAGGCTATATCAACTACGAGAAGCATGTATCTAAGTATTTAAAGACCTTGCCAGATCAGTTTTCTTATCAAGCCATAGAAGATGTTGTCAAAGCAGATGCTGAAAAAAATACTTCCAATAATGATCTGGGAATGGAGAATGATTTCTATAATAAGCAGATCAAGAAGGATTTGAAGAAATTAAAGGATTCTCAGAAAAACTTTACCTACCTTAAATCACCGGAGTATAATGACCTGCAGTTGGTGTTAACCCAGTTTTCTAAATCTAAGGTAAACCCGATTTTTATCATTCCACCTGTTAATAAAAAATGGATGGATTATGCTGGTCTACGAGAGGATATGTACCAACAAACGGTGCAGAAGATTCGCTACCAGTTAGAGAGTCAAGGTTTTACCAATATAGCAGATTTTTCTAAGGATGGCGGGGAGTCTTTCTTTATGAAGGACACCATTCACCTTGGTTGGTTGGGTTGGTTGGCTTTTGACAAGGCTGTTGATCCTTTCCTATCCAATCCCACACCAGCTCCGACTTACCATCTGAATGAGCGCTTTTTCAGCAAAGACTGGGCGACTTATGATGGAGATGTCAAGGAATTTCAATAGATCATAATATAGAAGAGTTCAAGAATGAAGCTGATTTTTACGTTTTTTCTTGACTCTTTTTTTGCTTGTGATATAATTAACTGGTAAATAAAATTCTACAGAATAGTATTTTTCTCTTAAAAAAGAGAAGTTCAAAAGGAAAGGAGTCAGATATGAGACAGCTAGCGAAGGATATCGATGGCTTTTTGAATGAGGTGATTTTACAGGCGGAAAACCAACATGAAATCCTAATAGGTCACTGTACTAGTGAGGTGGCCCTGACCAATACTCAGGAGCACATTCTCATGCTCTTGTCGGAGGAATCTTTAACAAATTCAGAGTTAGCTCGTCGCCTCAATGTCAGTCAGGCGGCAGTTACCAAGGCCATTAAGTCTTTGGTCAAGGAAGGGATGTTGGAAACATCTAAAGATCCTAAGGATGCGCGTGTGATTTTTTATCAGTTGACTGACTTGGCTCGTCCAATCGCTGAGGAGCACCATCATCACCATGAGCATACACTTTTAACCTATGAACAAGTGGCGACTCAGTTTACTCCAAATGAACAAAAAGTGATCCAGCGGTTTTTGACTGCTTTAGTAGGAGAAATCAAATAATGAGATACATTACGGTAGAGGATTTATCCTTCTATTATGACAAAGAGCCCGTTCTTGAACATATCAATTATAGTGTTGATAGTGGGGAATTTGTTACCTTAACGGGGGAAAATGGGGCAGCTAAGACGACACTGATCAAGGCCAGTCTTGGAATTCTCCAACCACGCATTGGAAAGGTGACTATTTCAAAGACAAATACGCAGGGTAAGAAATTGAGAATAGCTTACCTTCCTCAACAGATTGCCAGTTTTAATGCTGGTTTTCCAAGTACGGTTTATGAATTTGTCAAGTCGGGTCGCTATCCGCGAAAAGGCTGGTTCCGTCGTTTGAATGCTCATGATGAGGAGCATATCAAGGCTAGTCTGGACTCAGTTGGTATGTGGGAACACCGAGACAAACGCTTGGGGTCTCTATCTGGAGGACAAAAGCAGCGAGCGGTGATTGCGCGTATGTTTGCTTCGGATCCAGATGTGTTTATCCTAGATGAGCCGACAACGGGAATGGATGCAGGAAGTAAAAATGAATTTTACGAACTTATGCACCACAGCGCCCATCATCATGGCAAGGCTGTTTTGATGATTACCCATGACCCTGAAGAAGTTAAGGACTATGCGGACCGCAATATTCATCTAGTCCGTAACCAAGACTCGCCATGGCGTTGTTTCAACGTTCATGAGAATGATCAGGAGGTGGGTCATGCTTAGTTTGTTATCTTATGACTTTATGCAGCGTGCCTTTCTGGCCGTTATTGCCATGAGTCTTTTCTCGCCAGTTCTTGGAACCTTCCTTATCTTGCGCCGTCAAAGTTTGATGAGCGATACCCTCAGTCACGTTTCCCTGTCAGGAGTAGCCTTTGGTTTGGTTCTGGGGATTTCTCCGACTATTTCCACTATTGCCATTGTCTTGATTGCGGCGGTCTTTCTGGAGTATCTCCGTACGGTTTACAAGAGCTTTATGGAAATCGGGACAGCTATCCTCATGTCAACAGGTCTGGCTGTTTCTCTGATTGTCATGAGCAAGGGTAAAAGCTCTAGTTCTATGAGTTTGGATCAGTACCTTTTTGGTTCAATCGTGACTATCAGTGAGGAGCAGGTCATTTCCCTCTTTGTCATTGCAGCGGTTGTTTTGATCTTGACCTTCCTCTTCCTTCGTCCAATGTATATCCTGACCTTTGATGAGGATACGGCCTTTGTGGATGGCTTGCCCGTTCGTACCATGTCCATTCTTTTTAACATGGTGACAGGGGTGGCCATTGCCCTTATGATTCCTGCTGCGGGAGCTCTTCTGGTATCGACCATTATGGTCTTGCCAGCTAGTATTGCCCTGCGTCTGGGGAAAAACTTTAAATCGGTTATGCTGCTTGCCAGTGCTATTGGATTTTTGGGAATGGTGGCAGGACTTTACATTTCCTACTATGCAGAAACACCTGCAAGTGCAAGTATTACTATTATTTTTGTAACTGTTTTCTTGCTAATCAGTTTAGTAAGACGTTTTATCAAATAGGAGACTAAGATGAAAAAAATTAGCTTATTACTAGCCAGTCTATGTGCCTTGTTTTTAGTGGCTTGTTCCCATCAAAAACAGGCAGATGGCAAACTAAATATCGTGACAACCTTTTACCCTGTCTATGAATTTACCAAGCAAGTCGCAGGAGATACTGCTAATGTAGAACTCCTCATCGGTGCTGGTACAGAACCCCATGAATATGAACCGTCTGCCAAGGCAGTTGCCAAAATCCAAGACGCAGATACCTTCGTTTATGAAAATGAAAACATGGAAACATGGGTACCTAAATTGCTAGATACCTTGGATAAGAAAAAGGTGAAAACCATCAAGGCGACAGGTGATATGTTGCTCTTGCCAGGTGGTGAGGAAGAAGAGGGAGACCATGACCATGGAGAAGAAGGCCATCACCATGAGTTTGACCCCCATGTTTGGTTATCACCAGTCCGTGCCATTAAACTTGTAGAGCACATCCGTGATAGCTTGTCAGCAGATTATCCTGATAAAAAAGAGACCTTTGAGAAGAATGCAGCTGCTTATATCGAAAAATTGCAAGCCTTGGATAAGGCTTATGTAGAAGGCTTGTCTCAAGCCAAACAAAAGAGCTTTGTTACTCAGCACGCAGCCTTTAACTACCTTGCCTTGGACTATGGACTCAAACAAGTCGCAATCTCAGGCCTCTCACCAGATGCCGAGCCATCAGCTGCTCGTTTGGCAGAATTGACAGAGTATGTCAAGAAAAATAAAATCGCCTATATCTACTTTGAGGAAAATGCTTCACAAGCCCTTGCTAATACACTTTCAAAAGAAGCAGGTGTCAAAACTGATGTCCTCAATCCTTTAGAAAGTCTGACAGAAGAGGACACCAAGGCGGGAGAAAATTATATCTCTATCATGGAGAAAAACCTCAAGGCTTTGAAACAAACAACAGACCAAGAAGGTCCAGCTATCGAACCTGAAAAGGCAGAGGATACTAAGACAGTTCAAAATGGTTACTTTGGGGATGCAGATGTCAAGGATCGTACCTTGAGTGACTATGCAGGTAACTGGCAATCAGTTTATCCTTTCCTTGAAGATGGTACGTTTGACCAAGTCTTTGACTACAAGGCTAAGTTGACTGGTAAGATGACTCAGGCTGAGTACAAGGCCTACTATACAAAAGGCTATCAGACAGATGTGACTAAGATTAACATTACTGATAATACTATGGAATTTGTTCAAGGTGGACAAAGTAAGAAATTCACCTACAAGTATGTTGGTAAGAAAATCTTAACTTACAAGAAAGGCAATCGTGGCGTGCGCTTCCTCTTTGAAGCCACAGATGCAGACGCTGGACAATTCAAGTATGTTCAGTTTAGTGACCACAATATCGCCCCAGTTAAGGCAGAACATTTCCATATCTTCTTTGGAGGCACAAGCCAAGAAGCCCTCTTTGAAGAAATGGATAACTGGCCAACCTACTACCCAGATAACCTATCTGGACAAGAAATCGCCCAAGAAATGTTGGCGCATTGATGAGAAATCGACTAGTTCATAGGAGCTAGTCGGTTTTTGGGTACTAGATGGCTAACTTCATTATAGATCTTTCAGAACTTTAAACAATAAATAAAACTCTTGAAATCTTAGCGCTTGTGTGTTAGAATAATTTTATCGGGTAAGGTTCATTAGAACACCAAATCCCTTAACTATTGCAGTAGTTAAGGGATTTTTTGGTATATTCTATAGTAATAGAAAAAGACCCTCTAAATTTTGTAGAGAGCCTTAAAAAATCAAAATAAAAAGATAACCCCAGGCACATAGGAATGCTCAACCTTTCAGTCTACCCCATTCTGGGACCCAGCGTTTATCCTTCACAAGTTATCTTATTGAGTTCATTATATCACACTTATGGAAAATGTAAAGAAATTTGTATAGTATTTTTAAATGAATTGATGAAAAATCAAATACCTTTCAGAACTAAGGAACTTTAAATAATAAATAAAACTCTTGAAATATCTGGGCTTATATGCTAGAATGTAGTTAGTGTATAAGGTTCATTAGAACACCAAAGCCCCTAACTACTGCCATAGTTAAGGGCTTTTTTGACGTATCTTAGCGATTTAACGGGTGTTGATAGGCTAGTCAGTCGGTCTACTTCTTACCATCTAGCCATTTGCAGACGAAATACAAGATAATTCCTGCTATAACATCCGCTATAATAGTAAGAGCAAGCTCAGGCATAAGGCTCATTAGTTTCACCTCCTCTCACGACCCCATAGGAACGTAATCGGTAACCGATGACCAAAATAGTATACCACACTAAATTTAGATCATCAAGGTCACTTAATGCTTGAACTATTGTAGATTATATGCTAGAATATAGTTAATTGATAAGGTTCATTAGAACACCAAAGCCCCTAACTAGTGCGATAGTTAAGGGCTTTTTTGACGTATCTTAGCGATTTAACGGGTGTTTATAGGCTAGTCACTCGGTTTACTCTTTACTATCTAGCCATCTGCAGACGAAATACAAGATAATTCCAGCTATAACATCCGCTATAATAGTAAGAGCGAGCTCTATGATAAGGCTCATTAGTTTCACCTCCTCTCACGAACCCATAGGAACGTAATCGGTAACCGATGACCAAAATAGTATACCACAATAAATTTAGATCATCAAGGTCACTTAATTCTTGAAATATAGGGTCTAGGCGACAAAGTCTTTAAAATCAGAAAAACGCATAATATCAGGTGTGCAAAAACTTGATACTATGCGTTTTATTGTGGGAAGGTTTACTCCATTTTCTCCTGAAATTGAGTTTTTGTCCAGCCTCTGTTTTTAGAATTGCTAAGAAAATAATGTCATGTGGTGAATATTTGTAAATCAGTCAGCAGACAGAACGAATACTCTTCGAAAATCTCTTCACATCAAGTCAGCTTCGCCTTGCCGTGTCCATGGGGGACTTGACTTTGTCAGCTCCATATACAACCTCAAAACAGTGTTTCGAGCTGACTTGATCAATTTTCAAATCTGTACTTTGAGCAACCTGAGACTAGCTTCCTATTTGATTTTCATTGACTATCAGAAACCCATTCTCCATCAAATAATTCTACTGCGTCTAATAATTTTTGATCTGGCAAGGTGTCAGAAATAAAGGTTGTGTATTTGGAGAGGGGATTAATTTTAAAAAATCCAGTCTTGTAAAATTTAGAACTATCAATCAGTAAGATGGTTTCATGGGCTTTGTCAATAATATTCTTTTTTGAAATAGCTTGGCTGAGAGAAGCTTCATAAACATATTGGTCATCAATACCTCTTGCTGAACAAAATGCTAAATCGATATTAAAGTGATCTAATAAAGAATTTTCTTTATCATAGTTGACCACGGAACAGGATTGATGTTTGACCTCGCCAGATGTGATAAAGATTTTGGAGCTATCTCTAACAGTCTCAGATAGGGTTTGTGCTGTATGTAGACCATTTGTAAAAATAATTAGATTATCTAGTTCGGCGAGATGAGGACAGAGTTCGTAGACAGTCGTACTGGAATCAAGATAAATACACATGCCTGACCGAATAAAGTCTTTAGCGAGACTAGCGATTAGTCTTTTTTGCCGCGTACTTTCTCCTTCACGTATTTGATGAGAAAGTTCAATTGTGTTCATAGAGGACAGGGTCACGTATCCGTGCTTTCTTTTGATAAGACCTTGATTTTCTAAGAAAATTAAATCACGACGTAAGGTACTTGTGCTGGAGAAAGTGATTTCTGCCAGCTCTTTTACGGCAATTCTTTTTTTCTTTTTGATAATTTCAATCAATTCAAGTACACGTTCATCTTTTATCATAAGCTCCTCCTAATTTATCATTTCAACTATATTATAGCACAAATTGGAGGAATTTGAATTATTTTTATGAATATTGGGTTAACATTTGAATATTATTCAAGTAAGCGTTCACATATTGAAAAAATAAAATATGGGGATTATAATAAAGTTAATCAAGGACGAAGAGAGAAGAAAAATGGAAGCGGTTTTAGCAATAGATTTAGGTGCGACTTCTGGAAGAGCAATCGTTGGTTACCTTTCTGAAAATAAACTAGTAATGGAAGAAATAAATCGCTTTTCTAATCTACCTATTAGAGTAAAAGGGCATTTATCTTGGGATGTTGACTTTCTACTAGCTAAAATTCTTGAAAGCATCCGCTTGGCTAATACTAGTTACAAGATTTTATCTATCGGTATTGACACATGGGGAGTTGATTTTGGACTGATTGATAATGAAGGTAAGCTGTTATCACAACCTGTTCATTATCGTGATGAAAGAACAAAGGGAGTGTTAAAGGAAATATCTGAAATTACTGAATTAGAAAAACTGTATTCAGAGACAGGAAATCAGATTATGGAGATAAATACCTTGTTTCAACTCTTTAAGGCACGTCAAGAATCTCCTGACTCTTTCTATAAGACCAATAAGATTCTTTTAATGCCAGATTTGTTTAATTATCTCTTGACAGGTAAGTTTGCTACAGAAAAAAGTATTGCTTCAACAACGCAACTCTTTGATCCGAGGAGTCAAAATTGGAATCAGAATATCTTAAAACTATTTGAATTGGATTCATCTTTACTTCCTGAAATTGTTTCAGAGGGAAATGTCCTTGGAAGGATAAAAGAGGAGTATGGTTTAGGAGATATTCCTGTTGTGAATGTTTGTAGCCATGATACAGCCAGTGCGATTGTCTCAGTTCCTAAGACAGAAGGTAGTTTATTTATTTCATCAGGTACTTGGTCTTTAGTTGGAGTGGAGCTTTCTTCACCTGTTCTTAGTACCGAATCCTTCAGTTATGGATTTACAAATGAAGTCGGTAAAGATGGAGTGATTACATTTCTGAAGAATTGTACAGGGTTGTGGATCATAGAGGAGCTAAGACGTTCATTTGAGCGAAGAGGAAAAGCCTATTCTTTTGACGATATTAAAACAATGGTAGAAAAAGAACCCGAAGTTCTTCCTTTAATTGATACTGAAGAATCTCAATTTGCTATTGAATCAGATATGTATACTACTTTGATAGAATATCTAGAGCATCGTTATGGTACCAGAAAATGGACAGATGGACAGTTATTCAAGATTGTCTATGAAAGCTTAGCAGAAACGTATAGGAAAACGATAGAGTTATTAGAAGAACTAACTCATAAGTCTTATAAAAGGATATATGTGATTGGAGGAGGTGCTAGAGCCAGTTACTTTAATCAAATGATTGCTGATAGAACTGGTAAAGAGGTTCTTACAGGTTCAACTGAGGCTACAGCTGTAGGGAATATTTGTATACAGCTATTAAGTCAAGGTAAAATAAACGAGGATACAGGGTTAAAGGATATTATGACAAATATTGCTGATACACAATATTATTATCCTCAGCTATCATAAACAAAAATAAAAAAACGGAGGTTTTGTCATGAACAAAAAAAGTCTTTTGAAATGCGCTGTTATCGGGTTAGTAGCTACCCTTGGTTTAGCAGCTTGTGGAACATCTAAGGATGCAAGCGGTGGAAGTTCTTCTGGTAAAGAAGTATTAGAATTTTATCATGGGTATCATCATAGTGAAGATGAATGGCCTGTAGCTAAGACTATGCGAGATTTATATGATAAATTTGCAGAAGAACATAAAGATAGTGGTGTAGAATTTAAACCAATTCCTATAAATGGTGATTTGAAGGATGTAATGAATAACAAGGTTGCTAGTGGTGAATTTCCAGATGTGATTGACCTAGCAGGTAATGCAGTATCATTAGCTGCAATTGAACAAAAACTTGTTTTAGATTTGAAACCATATATCGATTCAAATAAGCTTGAAAAAAATGTTGGTTTGAACTATAAACAAAACCAAAAAGATGGAAAAATTTATACAGTTCACGAACAGTTATTTACAATGGGTTTGTGGTATAACAAGGATATATTTGCAAAAGCAGGTGCTAAAACACCTGATCAGTGGAATACTTGGGAAGATTTTACACAAGCAATGGCTACTGTGAGAAAGCAAGATGGAGTGTATGCATTTGGTGCTGGAGAACCATCTATTCGCTTGTTTAATACAGTCTTAGGAACCACAGAAAATGGGCGTAAATTATTAGACAAACCATTAACAAAAGAAGGAATCGAATCTAAAGAATTTGCAGATGCTTTGAAAATGGTTATGAAAGAAATTCAAGCTAATGGTTCTAAGAATGCTGGTGGCGATGCTAATGCTTATTCTAAAGACTTCCAAGAAGGTAAATCTGCAGTCTTCTTTAATGGTGTGTGGGCTTCTGGTGAGATGTCTAAGAACCCAAGTCTTGCACCTGGAATCTATCCTGCAGGTGTAGCAATTAGTTCTTCTGGAGGTGGTATCACTATCTCAAGTAAGATGTCTGAAGCTAAACAAAAACTAGCTCTTGAGTTTTTGAAATATATGACTAGCGATGATGTACAAAAAGTAATTTTTGAAAAAGTAGGAGCAAATCCTTCTGATGAAAATGTAAATGTAAAAGAACTTTCAGAAAAGAGTTCAGAAGCTACTACTAAAATTTTAGGACAAGCAATCACTCAAGTTAAGAATGCAAAAGTAGTTGTTCCAACTGTAAGTGATGTTTGGGGTGGCGATGTACACACAGCTATTATCAATGCATTGACAGAAAGTGCTGCTGAAAATGTAGATGTTGATCAAAAAGTGAAATCTACTCAAGATGTGTTGAAATCATTGATTGGTTAATTGTTTTAGGGAGTGGAAACGAAGCTCAGTTGGCACTGCCAACTGAGCTTGATTTTACTCATATAGTTGAAAAAAGGAGTTTGTTTATGGCACAAAAAGTTATGAGCCTACAAAATAGGAAGAATCAAAAAAGACGATTTATCTTTTTATTTCTTTTGCCAACGTTGATTTGTTTCTTTCTATTTTATTTTTATTCTGTAGTAACAATCTTTTTAACTTCATTTGCTAAATGGGATTATACAAATTTAAACACCCCTGAGTTTCTTGGATTTGATAAATTATTTGAAAATTATAGGTATGTTTTTAAAGAATACCCATTTTTTACAGAAGCTCTAATTAATTCTGTTCGTTGGGCTGTAATTGGTGTTATTATTCAAGTTCCTTTAGCTTTATCTGTTGCAATTACATTATCTAAGAAATTAAAAGGATGGAAGATATCTAGAAATCTTTATATTGTGCCTAGTATCATTTCTAGTGCTGCTATGGGATTGATTTTTCTTCAAATCTATAATCCAAACTATGGCGTTGTTAACCAAATTATTCATCTATTTAATCCATCGTTTAAAGATTCAGTACTGTTGACTCCAGGATTAAATATAGCTGCTATGACTGGCGCTTATATTTTCTTTGCAGGAGCATCAACCATTATGATTCTAGGGCAAATTTTTGCTATTCCAGAAGAAGTTCAAGAAGCTGCTATTTTAGACAATATTACTGGTTGGAGGAAAGAGTGGTATATTACGATTCCGATGATTAAGGGGACAATTAAAACTGTTTCAATTATGGCAGCAACTTCAGGATTTTTGCTCTATAACGAAGTATTCTTTTTGACAAATGGTGCTGCAGGAACAAAAAGTATCAGTTTTGTTATTCGAGAATTAGCGGTGGCTAGCTCACGAACTCAGTATGCTCGTGCAAATACAATTGGAGTTATACAAATCTTAGGTGGAATGTTGATTATCGTTTGTATTAATATTTTATTCAGAGAAAGAAAAAGACTGAAAGGTGGGAAATGATTATGAATACACATATAAATGGTATTAGTAAAAAAGGCAAAGTTCTTATATATGGTTATATGCTCCTTACCATTTTAATTTCCATTTTCCCTATTGCGTGGATCTTTTTATCATCATTAAAAGCAGATCCTATGAAAAATCCAGGTATTAGTTTACCAACTGACTTTACTCTTGATGGTTATATAAATGTTTTTACAAAACTTCATGTTTTCACTTACTTTTGGAATAGCTTTAAAGTAGTGTCTATATCAGTTATTATTAGCATTGTTATGATTTCCATGTCTTCATATGTTATTGCTAGGATGGAATTTAGAGGGAAGAAGTTAGTGACTTCTATGCTGTATTCTACTCTATTTATTCCAGCAACAGCTATGACTTTTCCAGTTTATAGATTAGTAAATGCGTTGGGGATTTATAATACCCCAGTTGCTCTAATTCTAGTCTACTCTTGTAGTGGAATTGCTATGAGTTTCTTCATTATAAAGAACTATTTTGAAATTATTCCAAAAGAATTGGAGGAGGCGGCAGAGATTGATGGTGCGACATATGCTCAAACTTTTTGGAAAGTGATGTTGCCAATTGCTAGACCTGGAATTTTAACAGCAGCAGTACTCGCCTTTATTAATAACTGGAATGAATATTATTGGGCATCTATGTTGGTGATTGATAAAAATGAATTAACAGTACCAGCATTACTAGGTCAATTTACTACAAGTTTTAATACTAATTATAATGGTCTTTTTTCAGCGATTGTTGTAATCGTATTACCACCAATCATTCTATTTGCATTTACAAGTAAATACTTTATTGAAGCTTTAGGAGGAGGAGCAGTAAAAGGATGAAACATACACTTGAAACTATCAATAGTAGAACTCAGTGGTTTAGAGAAGCAAGATTTGGGATGTTCATTCATTGGGGTTTATATTCTATTCCAGGAAAAGGGGAATGGATTCGTAGTCATCAGAAATTATCTATTGAAGATTATGAACCATATTTTCGAGCTTTTGATCCTAAGGAATATAACCCTAGAGAATGGGCTAAACAAGCAAAAGCTGCAGGGATGAAGTATATGGTTTTAACAGCTAAACATCATGATGGATTTTGTTTGTTTGATTCAAAATTTACAGATTATAAATCAACAAATACACCTGCAGGTAGAGATTTAGTTAAAGAATTTGTAGATGCCGTTCGAGCTGAAGGTTTAAAAGTAGGGTTATATTTTAGTTTGATTGACTGGTATCATCCTGATTTTCCTAAATATGCTGATCTAAATCATCCAATGAGAGGAAATGAAGCCTATCGAGATGAGAAAATTAACTTTGACCGTTATTTGGAGTATTTGCACAATCAAGTTAAAGAAATTGTAACTGGTTATGGTCAGATTGACATATTATGGTTTGATTATTCTTATGAAGACATGGTAGGTGAAAAATGGGGAGCTTCAAAATTAATAGACATGGTTCGTCATTATCAGCCAAACGTTATCGTAGATAATAGATTAGAAACATCAGGTGAAGGATTCGGAAGTATTGTTACAGATGAAATTACCTCTTATGCTGGAGATTTTGTTAGTCCAGAGCAAATTGTTCCTCACGAAGGTATTCGAAACTTTAAAGGTGAGCCTGTTCCTTGGGAACTTTGTCTAACTATGAATAACAATTGGGCTTATAATTCTACTGATTATCTATATAAGTCTAGTCAAACTTTGATAAGAAAGTTAGTTGAATGTGTTAGTAAAAACGGGAATATGATTCTTAATGTAGGCCCAGATGCTTTGGGAAGAATTAATGATCCAAGTAAGAAAATATTAGATGATTTTCATCAATGGATGTCTCGAAATGGTGAGGCAATTTATGGATGTAGTGGAGATGAAAATTTACCAAAACCAGATTGGGGATACTATACTCGTAACGGAAATACGGTTTATGCTCATGTATTTGAACAACCTATAGGTCCGTTAGCTCTTCTTGGTATTAGTAAAGAAAACGTAAAAAGAATGAGCTTTCTTCATGATGGAAGTGAGGTGAAAATTTCAGAAAGCTGGACGACCAATGCCTATAAAGGAATTTGTTTTGCACAGTTTGGAGAAGTTCCTCATTTTACCTATCCATTACCAGACTTGATTGATAGCGTAATAAAAATTGAGTTGAGAGAGTAGTTTATATGAAAATTGAAAATAAAAATGTAAGACGTAATTTCTTTTGGGTAGATGGTCGATTTTATACTACTGATATCGTAAACAAACGGGCAGGAGTAATGATAAAAAATGTTTCGAAAGAGGAATTTACCATTACATTGGAGAATGGTATAAAACTTTCTTCAAATCATTTTTCAGCAATCGTTAGGGAAGAGGGAGATAAGCGGATTGAGGTTTCTTTTGTTTATCCTTCCATTCGTTTACGTTTAATCTTTGAATCGAGGGATGATGTTCTTTCGAAACAATTAGTTTTAGAATCTTCTACTGAAGTTATTAAATCTGTAGAGGTAGAGAGTTTTGAGTTTGAAACAGAAGACCATATTTTCTATCCTAAAAGACAAGATTGTATTAAGGAAATGGCAAATTTTTCCGGTTATTATGTAGAATTGGGACAACCTGTTTATGCTAATTCTTTATTCTTAGGAATGGAATTTCCCATGTCTGAAAACAAGGTAGATTGTAGACATTATGTATCAAGGTATTACTTAGGAACGGTTATTAATCAAGAGAAAATTTTGTGGCCTTGTATTGTTGGGGGAGCAGGTTCCTATAAAAAAGAAGAGATTCAAGAGGCATTTTTTGAATATGTGGAAGGAATAGCTCAACCTAGTTATTTCCGTAAACAGTATAATTCCTGGTATGACCATATGACCGACATTACAGAAGCAGGTATTCTAAAAAGTTTTTCTGAGATTAGAGATGGATTTGAAAATCATGGAGTCCATTTAGATGCTTATGTTGTTGATGATGGTTGGACAAACTATCAATCAGTTTGGGAATTCAATCATAAATTCCCAAATGGTTTGAGAAATATTAAACATCTTGTAAATGGATTTGGTTCAAGCCTAGGATTATGGATTGGTCCCAGAGGTGGTTATAATGGGACGGAAATCATTATGAGTGATTGGTTGGAAGCACATCCAGAGTTAAGGATTGGCTCTAAAAATTATACTTCAAATGATGTAAACGTCGCTGATTTTAACTATCTCAATCAAATGAAGAAAAAGATGTTGGAATATCAAAAAGAATTCGATATCAGCTATTGGAAAATTGATGGCTGGTTACTTCAACCTGACAAACCTGATAAGAGTGGGTCGCATGGTATGTATACCATGACAGCGGTTTATGAGTTCTTAATTCAACTGTTGATAGATCTAAGAAAGGAGCGAGGAGGAAAAGATTGTTGGTTAAACTTGACTTCTTATGTAAATCCTAGTCCATGGTTTTTACAGTGGGTCAATAGTTTATGGATTCAAATATCTCAAGATGTAGGGTTTACAGAGAATGCAGGTAATGATATCAATCGTATGATTACTTACCGAGATATTCAGTATCAAGAATTTTTGGAAAAACGTGAGATACAGTTACCTATGTGGTCGCTTTATAATCATGAACCAATCTATGCTGTCAGTGCAAATACCTGGTACATGGATCATCAAATGTTTGCATCAATACCAGATTTTGAAGCTTATCTATTATTTATTTCAACAAGAGGGAACGCTTTTTGGGAGTTTCACTATTCTTTTGATATGTTTGATGAAGAACGCTGGAAAGCCAATGCTCGTGCCGTCAAATGGATAGAGGAGAATTATCAAACACTAAAATATAGTAAAAAAATAGGAGGAAGTCCTGAAAAATTTGAAATTTATGGTTATAAGTGTCACAATCAGAAGACTTCTACTGAAATTCTCTCTCTGAGAAATCCTGCTCAGATTAAACAAAAAATAAAAATAGAGAATCTTTCGATAGAGAATTTTACCAGAGTAATTGGAGATTTTACTATTCAAGAAGATGAGATAGAATTGGCACCGTACTCTATCGTGATACTGAAGAAGTAAAGAAAAAATTGTGAGGTAGAGATGACGATTTATATTAATAAGGACGAGACCGTTTTTCATTTGGAAATGAAAGATAGTAGTTATATTTTTAGAATTTTAGAAAATGGGGAACTTCAACATCTATATTTTGGGAAAAGGATTCATGTCAAGGAAAATTATAACCAATTGATGGCCTATGAAAAAAGAGGATTTGAAGTATCTTTTTCTGAAGAATTTGAGGATATTCAACAGTCTATGATACAAAATGAATATTCTTCATACGGGAAAGGAGATTTTCGGCATCCAGCCTTTCAAGTTCAAGGAATGAATGGTAGTAGGATAACGACACTAAAATATCAAGGTTTTGAACTTGAAAAAGGGAAAAATCGTCTTAACTATCTACCTTCAACATTTGATGATATTGGTCAGTGTGCGGAAACATTAACGATTATTTTAACAGATTCCATATTAGATTTAACTGTTAGACTAAATTACACAATTTTTCCGGAATACAATGTCTTAGTTAGAAATACGGAATTTTTAAATAATAGCAATAATAAGTTGACTCTTTTGAAAGCAATGAGCTTACAGCTAGATCTACCTGATAGTCAATATGACTTTATTCAATTTTCTGGAGCATGGCTGAGGGAACGTCAGTTATATAGAACTTCGCTTAGACCAGGTATTCAAGCAATAGATAGCTTGAGATACTCATCAAGTCCTCAGCAAAATCCTTTCTTTATGCTATCAAGGAGGGAAACTACCGAGCATAGTGGTGAGGTTTATGGTTTTAACTTTATCTATTCTGGAAATTTTCAAAATATGATTGAAGTTGACCATTTTGACACAGCTAGAGTAACGGTAGGAATAAATCCAGTAGAATTTCGTTTTTTATTAAATCCTGCCGAAAGTTTTGTGACACCAGAAGCAATTGTGACCTATTCTGATCAAGGGATGAATCAGATGAGCCAACAACTATCAGATTTTTATCGACATCATTTAGTTAATCCTAATTTTTCTCAAGCTAGTCGTCCTATAATACTCAATAGTTGGGAAACATTTTATTTTGACTTGAGTACAGAAAAAATTTTAGATTTAGCAAAGGCTGCTAAAGATTTAGGGATAGAATTATTTGTACTGGATGATGGTTGGTTTGGTCATAGGAAAGATGACAAAAGTTCTCTGGGTGACTGGGTAACAGATAGAAGTCGCCTTCCTGAAGGTATTGGATTTCTTGCAGATGCAATTCACAAAATAGGTTTACAATTCGGTTTGTGGTTTGAGCCTGAAATGATTTCTATTGATAGTGATTTGTACAAGAATCATGCCGATTGGACTATCCATTTGTTAGACAGAGAGAAGTCAGTAGGAAGAAATCAATATGTGTTGGATTTGACGAGACAGGAAGTTGTTGATTACCTTTTTGATTCTATTTCTAAAATCATAATCGAAACAAATCTGGATTATATCAAATGGGATATGAATCGTCATATAACAGATATTTATAGTATTGAACTTGATTCTGAACAGCAGATGGAATTTGGTCATCGATATATCTTAGGTCTTTATCAGTTATTAGATCGTTTAATAACTAAGTTCCCTTCAGTTCTATTTGAATCTTGTTCTTCAGGTGGTGGACGTTTTGATTTAGGACTTATGTATTATGCACCGCAAGCGTGGACGAGTGATGATACGGACCCGATAGAACGGTTGAAAATTCAGCATGGAACTTCTTATGGATATTCTCCATCAATGATGACAGCCCATGTTTCTATTTCTCCAAATGAACAAAGTGGAAGACAAACGAGTTTGGACACTAGGACAAATGTAGCTTATTTTAGTTATTTCGGTTATGAATTAGATGTTACGAGATTGTCGGTAGAAGAAAAAGAACAAGTGAGAGAACAAATTCAGTTTTATAAAAAATATCGTTCATTGTTTCAATATGGGGATTTTTATAGGATAAACAGTCCTTTTAGTTGTGATTCTGCTAGTTGGCAAGTTGTTTCAAAGAATAAATGCCAGTCGATTTTACTGTATGCTCAATTGAATAGTAAGTTGAACCCAGGTTATACAAGAGTTTATTTTAGTGGTTTAGATAAAGATAAATGCTATTCCGTCTCTGGATTTGATGAGTTCTTTTATGGAGATGAATTAATGAATGCTGGAATAAAAGTCAGTTTAAGTAATTTAGCACTATGTGTTCCAGAATATCTTACAAAATTATTTGTTATTGAGGAAGTTGTATGTAAATAATGAGGAAATAAAAATGGAAAATAAAAAAATAGCAAAACAGATTTTAATAGCTACGGCTGTTTTAACAAGTTTTTTAGGAAGTAAATTGGTTTATGCAGATGTAGTCCAAAGTAATTCTAATGACAGAGCTAGTACTGAAACTGCTAGAGTAACAGTGAATAACTTAAGAAAACCAATTACTAAAGATCAAGAAACTGATACGGAGATGACATATCTTTCAGATATGGATTGGTCTTCTGCAACTCATGGTGATGTAGATAAAACAAAAACAGTACAAAAAGATGCTCCATTTACAACAGGAAATAAAGGAGAACATACTAAAATTTCATTGCTTACTTCTGACAATAAAGTTAAGTATTTTGATAAAGGAATAGGGACAGTCGCAGATTCCCCGTCTGTAATCAGCTATGATATTAGTGGTCAAGGATTTGAAAAATTTGAAACTTATATAGGAATTGATCAAAGTGCTAATAGTTCTAGAGCAGACCACGCAGTAGTGGATAAAATAGAAATAGAAATAGATGGAGAAGTAGTTTATTCCAGTAATGTAACTAATCCAGATGGATTCAGATATAATACCCAGGCACAATTTATTAGTGTGACAATTCCACAAAACGCTAAAAAAATATCCTTAAAATCATTCTCAGGAGAACATACATGGGGTGATGAAGTTGTATTTGCTGATGCTAAACTTATTAAAACTGTTAGTACTCAAACTATAACTCCAGATCTTCTTAATAAAGGAATTAATGGAGGAGTATATCTTTCTGATTTAGAATGGGTTGATGCTACTCATGGTGATGACGATAAATCAAAAACAGTTCAGAAAGATAAACCGTTTACACCTGGTAATAACGGTGCAAATAATAAAATAAAATTATTAATTGACGGGAAGGAAATAGAATTTAATAAAGGATTGGGAACTGTAGCAAGTAACCCGTCTAGTATAAAATATGATGTTTCGGGTGCTAATGTTACAAGATTTATTTCCTATGTCGGAATTGATAGGAGCGCCAATCATTTAAATTCAGATTACGCAGATATTCAAAAATTTGAAGTTGTTGCGGATGGTAAAGTCATTTACTCATCAGATTCAAAATATCCGAAAGGAATTAAGTATGATACATCGGCATTTCTGGTTGATGTTGAAATTCCAAAAGATACACAGACGATAGAACTTAAATCATATTCAGGAAAACATACATGGGCTGACGAATTGGTTTTAGGTGGAGCCTTGTTTATGGCAAATGGTAAATTTAAGAATCCTAATGATTGGTCAGAAGTTGATAAACGTCGTGAAATTAATAATGAACATCCGTTACTTATGATGCCTTTATATGCTAACGGAGAAGAGTTTAACAAAGGGAAATATACTTTTTGGGGAGGAGATACATTAACAGGTAAGTGGGAGCATATACCAGATGACTTAAAACCATATACTGTTATACAATTACATCCAGATGATCTTCCTAAAAGAGATGGAGCTGCTAGAGATTTTTATGAACATATGTTAGAAGAAGCAGCGAAATATGTAAATCCTAAGACTGGAAAAAATGAACCAATTCCAGTTATTCTGACGGTTTACACTGCTGGTAATATGCCTTATTATACTTCGGCACATTGGTTAAGTACCAGCTGGATTGATAAAATGTATCAAAAATATCCAAATTTGCATGGTATTTTCAGTACAGAGAATTATTGGATTTGGGCAAATGATATTGAAAATAAGGCGGCAGATTACTTAAAAGTATCAGCTAAAAATGGAGGATATTTTATATGGGCTGAACAAAATAATGGTTCTGCAATAGAAAAAGCATTTGGAAAAAACGGTAAGATAGCATTTCAGAAATCTGTTGATAAGTACTGGAAGAACCTTATTTTCATGTTCAAAAATACACCTGCTGCCGAGGGAAATGATTCAACTACAGAAAGTTATATGAAGGGACTTTGGCTATCAAATCATACTTATCAATGGGGTGGTTTGATGGATACTTGGAAGTGGTATGAGACAGGTAAATGGAAACTGTTTGCAACTGGTAATATCGGAAAAAGTCAAGGAGATAGACAATGGTTGACTGAACCAGAGTCTATGCTAGGAGAAGAGGCTTTAGGGGTTTACCTTAATGGAGGTGTAGTTTATAATTTTGAACATCCAGCTTATACCTATGGTGTAAATAATAAAGAAAGCTTACTCTTTAGCGAAGTAATAAAAGAATTTTTTAGATATGTAATAGCACATCCAGCACCATCTAAAGAAAAGGTACTTGAGGATACAAAAGTATTCATACATGGAGACTATTCAAATAAAGGAAATGGTAAGTTCTTTGTAAACGTAAATACTGATAGAGAACAAACTCCATTATACATGACTGGTCGTTATAATGTTATTCCAGCTATTCCAGGTATTTTAAAAACAGATAAATTGAAAGAGTCTGTTTCTGGTAATCGTATTCAGATTAAGGAGATCACTTCCCCAGAATTTAGCTCTACTCAGGCTAGAAAAGAATACTTGAATAAGCTGTATCCTACGAATTATGATGGAGATATCTTTGCTCAGAAATTAGATAATAGATGGTTTGTCTATAATTACAAGGTAAATGAGAATGTTAAACAGACTGGAAAATTAAAATTTAATTCTTTAGAAATGGATGTTGAATTTGAACCTCATACCTATGGTATTTTTGAGAGAATAAGTAATGGATTGAAAGTGAATTTAAATAATTTTAGAACAAATAAAGATTCACTATGGTCTAATGCTCAAGATGCAAATCAGGCAAGGAAACTACCACAATTGACCAAAAAAGGTGCGATTAAGTGGATTGATGAACATTATATCAAAGATACTCAGTTTGGAGAGAAAAGGGTTACAAAGATAGTATTAAGAGGTATAGATAAACTTCCTACTATTCATTCATTAACAGGAACAAATAATTCCTATGATCAGCCATCTCTCAATTTTGATCAGAAAAATCATACGGTTACTATTACCATTAACAGTAACGGAAATCTTGAATTCGAACTTCATTTTTAGAAAGGAGTGAGTTTATGTCTCAAGATGAAAAATTAATTCGTGAACAGATTTGTGATGTTTGTCATAAGATGTGGCAACTTGGTTGGGTTGCTGCAAACGATGGGAATGTATCTGTTCGATTAGATGAGGATACCATTATTGCAACTCCTACTGGCATCAGCAAAAGTTTTATTACTCCAGAAAAGCTGGTGAAGTTAAATCTCAAAGGAGAGATTTTAGAAGCAGAAGGTGATTACCGGCCTTCTAGTGAAATTAAAATGCACATTCGTTGTTACGAAGAACGTGAGGATGTCCGTGCGGTTGTTCACGCGCATCCACCGATTGCAACAGGATTTGCTCTTGCACATATTCCTTTAGATACTTATTCACTAATTGAGAGCGCGATTGTGGTTGGGGCAATTCCTATAACTCCATTTGGAGTTCCGTCTACAATGGAAGTGCCAGAAGCAATTACACCTTATTTACCAGATCATGATGTCATGCTATTAGAAAATCATGGAGCTCTGACTGTCGGAAGCGATGTCATTACAGCATACTACCGTATGGAAACTTTAGAATTAGTAGCAAAGACAACCTTCCATGGAAGAATGTTACTGTCTACAAAAGGTATTGAAGAACAAGAAATTGCTCGTCCTACTTTAGAACGTCTATTCTCAATGCGAGAAAATTATAAGGTTACAGGTCGTCACCCAGGCTACCGTAAATATAATGGCGATGGTAGTATGAAAGAAACAGAAAAATAAGAGGAAAGTATTATGATCCAACATCCACGTATTGGTATTCGTCCGACTATTGATGGTCGTCGTCAAGGTGTACGCGAATCACTTGAAGTGCAAACAATGAACATGGCTAAAAGTGTGGCAGATCTTATTTCAAGCACATTGAAATATCCAGATGGGGAACCTGTGGAATGCGTGATTTCTCCATCTACCATTGGTCGTGTTCCAGAGGCAGCAGCTTCACATGAGTTGTTTAAAAAATCAAATGTTTGCGCAACAATTACAGTTACACCATGCTGGTGTTATGGTAGTGAAACTATGGATATGTCTCCAGACATTCCTCATGCTATTTGGGGATTTAATGGGACAGAACGTCCAGGAGCTGTCTATCTTGCAGCTGTACTAGCTTCACATGCTCAAAAAGGGATTCCAGCCTTTGGGATTTATGGTAGAGATGTTCAAGAAGCTAGTGATACAGATATTCCAGAAGATGTCAAAGAAAAACTTTTACGTTATGCGCGTGCAGCTCTTGCAACTGGCTTGATGCGAGACACTGCTTACCTATCAATGGGTAGTGTATCAATGGGTATTGGTGGTTCTATTGTGAATCCAGATTTCTTCCAAGAATACCTAGGAATGAGAAATGAATCTGTAGATATGACGGAATTTACACGCCGTATTGACCGTGGTATTTATGACCCAGAAGAGTTCGAACGTGCTATGGTTTGGGTAAAAGAACATATTAAAGAAGGTGTTGATCGCAATCGTGAAGATTTGATTCTTTCTAAAGAAGAAAAAGAAAAACAATGGGAATTTGTTGTAAAAATGTTCATGATTGGTCGAGATCTTATGCAGGGGAATCCTCGTTTAGCAGAGCTTGGTTTTGAGGAAGAAGCAGTTGGTCACCATGCTTTAGTAGCTGGTTTTCAAGGTCAACGTCAGTGGACAGACCATTTTCCAAATGGAGATTTTATGGAAACTTTTCTCAATACTCAGTTTGACTGGAATGGTATTCGAAAACCATTTGTATTTGCGACAGAGAATGATTCACTAAATGGTGTGTCTATGCTCTTTAATTACTTATTGACGAATACCCCACAAATCTTTGCTGACGTGCGTACTTATTGGAGTCCAGAGGCTGTTAAACGTGTAACGGGACATGCTTTAGAGGGGCGTGCTGCAGCTGGATTCTTACATCTAATCAACTCAGGTTCTTGTACATTGGATGGTACAGGTCAAGCTACTCGAGATGGCAAACCTGTTATGAAACCATTCTGGGAGTTGGAAGAAAGTGAAGTGCAGGCTATGCTTGAAAACACAGACTTCCCACCAGCAAACCGCGAATACTTCCGTGGAGGAGGATTCTCAACTCGCTTCTTGACGAAGGGGGATATGCCAGTAACAATGGTACGTCTCAATCTTCTAAAAGGGGTTGGTCCAGTGCTACAAATTGCAGAAGGTTACACACTTGAACTTCCTGAAGATGTTCACCATACTTTAGATAATCGTACAGATCCAGGATGGCCAACTACTTGGTTTGCTCCACGTTTGACAGGAAAAGGTGCATTCAAGTCTGTCTATGACGTCATGAATAATTGGGGAGCTAATCACGGAGCGATAACATATGGACACATTGGTGCAGACTTGATTACCTTGGCTTCTATGTTGAGAATTCCTGTCAATATGCATAATGTACCTGAGGAAGATATCTTTAGACCTAAAAATTGGTCCTTATTTGGAACAGATGATCTAGAATCAGCAGACTATCGTGCATGTCAGTTGTTGGGGCCACTACATAAATAAAATTTGTTTATATAGGAGGTGAACTTACGTCCCTCCTATCCTTTTAAAAACATTTGTTAGATATTTCACAAATAATTGAAAACGAATACAAAAAGTAATATAATGATGTTAAATATATAGCGCGAAGGCGCAGGAGGAAAATTATATGGCTACATTTTATGTTCCGGCAGTCAACCTTATTGGTAAAGGTGTTGTAAATGAAGTGGGTCCTTATATCAAGGAACTTGGCTATAAAAAGGCACTTTTGGTGACAGATAAGTACATCGAAGGCAGTGACATTTTGCCTAAGGTTTTAAAACCGCTAGATACAGAAGGAATCGAATATGTCATCTTTAGCGATGTAGAGCCAAACCCTACTTGTAAGAATGTCACAGATGGGGTAGCTGCTTTGCAAGAACATGGCTGTGACTTTATCATCAGTCTTGGTGGGGGTTCTCCACAGGATGCAGCTAGTTGTATTTCTATCATAGCTACAAATGGTGGGAAACCACAGGATTATGAAGGGCTTCATAAGTCTGCTAAAAAAGGCTTGCCAGTTGTGGCTATCAATACAACGGCAGGAACTTCTGCAGAAATTACTATTAATTATGTGATTACTGATGAAGAACGCAAGGTTAAGATGGTAATGGTTGATAAGAATAGCCTTGCTCTTATCTCTGTTAATGACCCTGAACTCATGCTTTCCAAACCTCAAGCTTTGACTGCAGCGACAGGTATGGATGCTCTGACTCACGCTGTTGAAGCTTTGGTAACACCTGGTGCTTATGATGTAACCAAGAAACTGTCTATTGGTGCTATTGAGCTTATCAAGGAATATCTTCCTCGTGCCGTAGCAAACGGACACGATATTGAAGCGCGTGAAGGTATGGTCAATGCTATTTTCCTTGGTGGTATGAGCTTTAATAATGCTGGTCTTGGTTATGTTCACTCAATGGCTCACCAACTCGGTGCAGTATATAATTTGCCACACGGTGTTTGCTGTGCTATGTTGCTACCAGTTATAGAACGTGAAAATGCTAAACGTGTACCAGAAGCTTTTCGCAATGTTGCTAAAGCCTTGGGACTTCATGTAGAAGGTAAATCAGATCAAGAATGTGCCGATTATGCAATTGCTGAGATTGAGAAGCTTTCTGAGACAGTAGGTATTCCTAAGAAATTGACTGAACTTGGTATTGAAGAAAAAGATTTCGACTTTGAATACCTTTCTAAGAATGCCTTGATTGATGCCTGCGCACCAGGAAATCCATTTATGCCAACCTTAGAAGAAACGATTGCCTTTTATAAAGAGTTGTTTTAGCAAGAGATTGGACGACAATAGGACAATTCACCTCTAATTATTGACATTTCAGGAAAAATCGCAGTAAAAACGGTACAGCCTTCTTTAAATGTGCTATAATACTAGAAAAATACTTGTGGAGGTTCCATTATGGCAATATTTTTCATGATTTTTCTGATTGTTTGTGTGCTCCTATTGCTGATAGTCACATTGAGTACGGTTTATGTGGTTCGTCAGCAGTCGGTGGCGATTATTGAACGCTTTGGGAAATACCAAAAGGTTTCCAATAGCGGTATTCATATTCGCTTGCCTTTTGGGATTGACTCGATTGCGGCGCGGATTCAGTTGCGATTGTTGCAAAGCGATATTGTGGTTGAGACCAAGACCAAGGACAATGTGTTCGTTATGATGAATGTAGCGACTCAGTACCGTGTCAATGAGCAGAGCGTGACAGATGCCTACTATAAACTCATGCGTCCAGAATCTCAGATTAAATCTTATATTGAAGACGCCCTTCGCTCTTCTGTTCCAAAATTAACCTTGGATGAATTGTTTGAGAAAAAAGATGAGATTGCCCTTGAAGTTCAACACCAAGTAGCAGAAGAAATGACCACTTACGGCTATATTATTGTGAAAACCTTGATTACCAAGGTCGAACCTGATGCAGAAGTTAAGCAATCCATGAATGAAATCAATGCGGCGCAACGTAAGCGGGTCGCAGCGCAAGAATTGGCTGAAGCCGATAAGATTAAAATTGTCACTGCAGCTGAAGCCGAAGCAGAAAAAGACCGCCTTCATGGTGTGGGGATTGCCCAACAACGAAAGGCGATTGTGGATGGATTGGCAGAGTCTATCACTGAACTCAAGGAAGCCAATGTTGGCATGACAGAAGAGCAAATCATGTCTATCCTCTTGACCAACCAGTATTTGGATACTTTGAATACCTTTGCCTCTAAAGGAAATCAAACCATCTTTTTACCAAATACGCCAAATGGTGTAGATGATATCCGAACACAAATCTTGTCAGCCCTCCGTGCTGAGAAGAAATAATAGACTAAAGAGCTTGGCAACAGGCTCTTTTTGTATTGTTTTTGTTAAGAAAAACAAAGAACATTGATATACATTTAACTAAAAATTATTGTATATTGTCTACTTTAATTAGGAATGATAAGAGAATAACTAGAAAGATTTGTGAATACAGACTATTTCTGATATACTAAATATACAGTAATAATGAATGATGGGAGATGGGATGAAAGAATTTCAATTTGAGAGAAAGCAGCGTTTTTCTTTGAGGAAATATGCAATAGGAGCTTGTTCGGTCTTGCTAGGAACGAGTTTATTTTTTGCTGGTATGGGTGCTCAACCTGTACAGGCTACAGAAACGAGTTCAAAACTAATTTCAAGTCATTATTTGGATGAGCAGGATTTATCTGAAAAGCTGAAATCTGAGTTGCAATGGTTTGAAGAAAATAAAATTGAGGTAAAAGAGGGAAAAGAATACTATTTTGTCTATCGAAAATTGGCTACAAGATTACCAGAAACAGGTCTGTTTTCTAATGATGGGATGTTTATCTTGGGGGCAGGATTATTATTGCTTTCCTTCACTTTAATCAAGAGAAAAAAGGGAGCGTCTTACTTCCTTGTGAGCGTCTTTGCTGTTGGTGGATGGGGAGTATCCATCTCTGCTATTGAAAATCTGGTAGAATTGCAACCAGCCCTTGTTAAAAGGGTAGAAGGTCAGTTTTTACCAAGTCCTGAAAGAGTTCAAGGATATGAATTTACGGGATATTATTTGGTCAGAGATAGTGCTAGCAAGGAACTTACTGTTGATAAGGTAGAGTCGCCAGCATTATCTCAAAAGGAGGACAGTTCAGAACCTCAATCTAAGAAGATTATACCACAGACTGCATCTCATTTTAGCTCGACTGAAGATCTTGTGCAATCTCCTCAACCATCCTACGCAGTTGAGAAAATTGTTGAAGCTCCTGTAAGCCAACAAGCACCTGCTGAAATTGGATCTATAGGGGCTAAGGAGGAAGTTGCAGGAAATCCCCAAGGAGAACAACCGAAAGCAGAAAATAATAGTGATTATAAAACAAGTCCTGAGGAAGGTGTGTTAAATGCCACAGTAGAGAAACCAGAATTGCTAGTCACTACAGAGAAGGTTGCTTTCCAAACGATAGAACAAGAAGATGCAACCTTAGCTAAAGGGCAAACTAAAGTTGTTCAAGAAGGTGTTGTTGGTGAACGCACCATCTATACGGAAGTCACTATCGTTAACGGGGAAAAATCTAGCAAAGTTATAGAAAATATAATCACAAAAGAGCCGGTGGACAAGGTGATTGCAGTTGGGACTAAGGAAGAAGTTGCACCAAAACCAACACAACCTGTAACTCCAGAGCCAGAGGAAGTTCAACCAGTTCAACCTGAAAAAATTGAGAAAAAACCAATAGTAGAGAATGAAACGGAGACAAAACCAGCTGATGGAATAGGACAACCAAGACCAGGAGCAGAAGAAACGCCGGGTACAGAAGCAACACCCGGCGAGAAACAAACACCTGACAAACCCGAAGCCGAGCCGAAGCAACCAGAACCAGCACCCCCAGCCGTGGAATCAGGGGGTGAGGAAAATCAAACTCTTGCCCCACAAGGTACTGAGTCTAAGCAACCATCTAAAGAAACTGCTGAGACCAAAGATTCTGAACCAGCACCCCCAGCCGTGGAATCAGGACGCGAAGAAGATCAATCTCCTGCGGAACAAAAGGGTGAGGAGAACCAGCTGGAGAATCCAGTTGAGGGGGTCAAAGATGTTGGTGAGTCTACCCCACAAGAAACCCAAAAACAACTAGAGCAACCGGAACAAACGGCTCCATCTCCAGAGGTCAACCCAAGTCAAGGAAACGAACCAGAACCAGCTGTTCAGCCTGAACCCTTAGCTCCCCAAGAGCAACCAACTGTCTCAAGTCCAGTAACGAAAGAAAAAGTATTGGAATATAATACAACATATAAAGCTTCACCAGCCTTAAATTACAAAGAGCAACGAGTAGAAGTAGCAGGCGAAAATGGTAAGGAAGTGACAACTACTTCTTACAGTTTTGATGAAAGTACTGGGAAAATAGTAGAAAACACTTCAACAAAGATAGAAAAACATCCAGTAGATAGAGTTGTTAAGGTTGGGAATGTAGAAGAAACAACCTCAACAACCAAAAGAGGTGAACAGTTTGTCGCGGATGAGTCACTTGATAAAGGTGTCAAAGAAGTCAGAAATCAAGGTCAGGACGAAGAAACGACAACAATAAAAGTTTACAAAGTAAATGAACAAACAGGAGACTTGACTAAGCCGACTGTAACGACAAAAGTCGCTAAGCCAATGCAAGCGAAAATAACGGCAGTAGGAACAAAACCAACAGTTCAATCACAAGAAACTCCTTTTAAAACAATTTATAAAGCAGACTCAACGTTGAAATATAATGAAAAACAAGAAGAAACTCCAGGAGAAAAAGGTCGTATAGTATCAACTACTAAATATACAGTAAATCAAGAAACAGGAGCTATCTCAGAAGAAACTACAACTGAAAATATTCCAGCTAAAGATAGAGTTGTTAAAGTTGGAAATGTTGAGAAAATAGTAAAACCTATAGAAATTGTAGAGGTGAAAAAAGATGCCCCTGAACTTCCAAAAGGAAAAGAAGTAGTTGAAGATACAGGTGAACAAGGTGAAACAACAATAACTAAAACTTATAAAGTTAATCCGGAGACAGGAGAGTTAACAAATCCAGTAGAGAAGACTGAAACAACTAAAGCTATGCGCCAAAAAGTAATCTTGGTTGGTACTAAAGAAGACAAACCACATCTATTGCAAGAAAATAGCGAGTTAGAAAATGCAGTGGATGTGACGGAAGCTAGTAGAGAAATGAAGGCTGTAGACTTCTTAACAGATGAAAAAATAAAAGCGCAACTAACTCCGCCTGCTTTAGAAATAGACCGCGATTTTTATAAAAAACGCAGTGAGTTGAAAAAAACGCAGCCGCAGATAAGGGATGATGAAGTAAGAGAAATTCTACGAAAAGAATATCTTGAAAAATTATCGATTAAAGAAACACTCGATGCGACTAAAACCGATTTAGAAGCTAGTTTGAAAAAAGTTGTGGCGCATACCTTGAGTATTTTAGGTGACAATCAACAAAATAGAGAAAAAGTAAAAGGTGATATTGAAGCTAATAAAGAGAAAATATTACTAGGGTTATCCTATATCAATCGTTTTTATAATATTGATTTTGGAGATACCAACATCCGTGATATTCTAGCTTATAATCCAAGCTCATTTGGTAAGAAAGAGGTTACTGCTTTAGATTGGTTAACACACCTTGGGTCTATGAGTTATGATGAATTAAGATTAACCAATAGTCCAAAAACATTTGAGAAATACTTCGGAAAAATCACAGATAAACCAACGCTATTAGATTTCCTAGATTACAATAGAACTACATTCACTAATATGGATGGCGATACGTGGTTGAAGAAAGCGACTAAAGCTATCGTAGTTGAAAAAGCTTCGAAAGAAAAACCTGATGAAAAAGTAGACTTATATACAAAATTAACTACCCCTCCTGAGAAATATGGAGCTGAAAATCGTCAAATAGAAAGTAGAAGACAACAAAATGTAGCTACATTATTAGGGTTGGTAAATATCAAAGAGCCAAGCGTGTATGCTATAACTAACATAGCGACGGTAACCTACGGAAACATCGGAACGTATATGGATACTTCTTTAGAGAAAACCAATAAAGCTAAGTATACCGAAGAGCTTAATAAGGTTAAAGAATTGATAGAATTAACTGCGACAAGACAGGCTGATTATATCGATACTCTATATCGAATTACAAAAGAAGAAAATCGTCCGAAACTGATTACAAATAGAGTGATTGTCGATACGATGAAAAAATATACGACGAATACGTCTGCTGGAATAGCGACAACATGGTCTAAAGAATCAGGATCAACAGCGGATAAAGGGGTTAAAGACTTTATGACACCTCTAGGATTGTATTCACCATCGCAAAATGTAGGTGCAGAAGCCAATGGAGTGGGTGTCCGTTACTTTATAGATAGAGTTCTTGATGATAGAGGTTCAGCGACTTACTCTCACGAAATGACGCATTTATTAGACAGAACAGTACTGTTTAATAATCATGGTCGTCGAGATGGTACAGCGGCAGAGTTTTATGCTAGAGGAATCTTCGAGAATTCATACACACCAGAGACAGATACATATTTCAACTTAAACTTCGTTTACGATGAAAGTAAGAAAAATGGCTTTTACAACAAAACACCAGATAGATTCAAAACAGCTGCAGATTTGAAATCTTATATGCATGGAAGTTTTGATGTGTTATATAGTTTAGATTATTTAGAGGCAGAAGCAACAAAGCAACTTTCAGCAGAAGACAAGACGAAATACTTCAAGAAAATAACTCCGATAAATTCAACTGGGACTAGAACACCCGTAACATATACAAACCAAGCGGTTAAAGCTACGCATAACAGTGAAAAAATCTCAGAAATCACACTGGCAGAAGCGGAAAAATTAACTGATATCAATAGCTTAATCGATAATAATATTTTAGTGAACCGCTACATAATAAATGGATTCAACGCTAAAGGTGATGTTAAAGCTAATGGATATTATTTAGTAGATATGTTTGATACAATTTTTGGAGTTAGTCAAAATGACTCTGGTATGAGTGGGGACATCACCTTTAGAAAACAAGCATTTGAATTGATGGCTGCTTTGGGCTATTATGAAGGATTTGTTCCTTATGTGTCAAATCAGTTTAAAGTAGAAGCAGAAGCGGCAGGAAAACCATTATCCGATAAGTATATTTTTGAAAAAATTCTAGGAAAAACATATGCGGAGTTCAAAAAAGAACAAATTAATGAGCGTGTTACAAAATTAGATAGACTAAAACCAATTACGATAAATTACAATGGAAAACAACAAGTAATTGATAGTAAAGAAAAATTACAAGAGCTTATGAATAAAGCTGTACGTGAAGAAATGACTCAAATAAATCAAGGTAACACAACGGCTCAGAGACTTTCATTTATAGAAACTCCAGTTCAAAAACTGAAAAAAGCGATTTATAAAGCTCATCTCAAAGCTTCAGATGACTTTAGACAGTCGATTTACAATAGTTAAGACAAAAGGGACATCTCTCTGGAATGAACATTCAGAGAGGTGTTTTTTTGGCTCTTGTAAGGTTTGATACTCAATGAAAATCAAAAAGCAAACTAGGAAGCTAGCCGCAGGTTGCTCAAAGTACAGCTTTGAGGTTGCCAGATAAAACTGACGAAGTCAGCTCAAGACATGGTTTTGAGGTTGCAGATGAAACTGACGAAGTCAGTAACTATACGCACGGCAAGGCGACGTTGACGTGGTTTGAAGAGATTTCAGAAGAGTATTGTTTCTTGAAAATTACAGTTTGCTTGAACATGGAGTGATGTTCAGACTTTTCCACAAATTATAGAATCTTTTCTGAGTATTTAGGGAGTGATAGAGGAAATCTTGAAAGCGCTTTTGTTTTGTGCTATAGTCAAGTCAATAGACTTGTTTAAAGAGGAATGCTTGTATGAGAAGAGAAGAAGTTTTACGGAATCACTGGTTTTTTAGTCAGGAGGTGGGGAAAGAAGAAGCCTTGGCACCGGATTTTCAGAGAGAAAATTGGCAGGCTATTCAAGTGCCACATGACTGGAGTATTTACAATGATTTTGACCAGTATTCGCCAGCGCAAAATGAGGGTGGTCAGTTAAACGGGGGTCAGGCTTGGTACCGGACGCAGTTTTACTTGGAAGAAGATGCCAGTCTTGTATCGGTGCGTTTGCTCTTTGATGGAGTTTACATGAATGCCCAAGTCTATATCAACGGGCAAGTGCTGGGCTATTATCCCAATGGCTACACACCTTTTTCTTATGATATTACGCCTTATCTAAGAAATGATGGGACAGCCAACCAGCTTGCGGTTTTTGTGGAAAATCAGCAACCTAGCAGTCGTTGGTACTCGGGTAGCGGTATTTACCGAGAAGTAGAATTGTTGATTACAGATGCAGTTCATCTGGATTTATATGGGATTAAGATAGAAAGTCCCAAGCTCAAAGAGCAAAGGCAATCTTGGGTGGAAACCCAGCTTACAAGTAAGGTTTCAAATGATGGACTTCAGTCCGTGTCGGTGTATTTGGAGCAGAGTATCTGGTATGATGGACAACAGCTGTCAGACTGGCAGGCGACAGACTCTCTAGTGATTGAGTCTGGGGACAAATATTCTTTCCAACAAGCGATATCAATTTTTCAACCCTTGCTTTGGGATATTGACCATCCTCATCTCTATCAGTTGAAGACTCGCATCTACAAAAATGGCATTTTGGTTGATGAAGAAGAGGAGACATTTGGTTACCGCTATATGGATTGGCAAGCGGATAAGGGCTTCTTTCTAAATGGCCACTGGTTGAAGATTCATGGGGTTTGTTTGCACCATGACTATGGAGCGCTGGGAGCTGTGGAAAATAGGTCCGCTGCTGAGAGACGATTGCGCCAGATGAAGGAAATGGGCGTCAATGCGATTCGAATCACCCATAATCCAGGCAGTAGCATCTTGCTGGATGTGGCTGCTAAAATGGGGCTACTCATCCAAGAAGAAGCCTTTGATACCTGGTATGGAGGCAAGAAAGAATATGACTATGGTCGCTTTTTTGAGGAAGAAGCGACTCATCCAGAAGCGAAGGTAGGCGATTTTTGGTCAGATTATGATTTGCGCACCATGATTGAGCGTGGCAAGAACAATCCAGCGATTTTTATGTGGTCCTTAGGAAATGAAGTTAGTGAAGCAAATGGCGATGCTCATTCATTGAAGACGATCAAACGCTTGCTAGGAAGGGTCAAAGAAGTGGATGATAGTCGTTTTGTGACCATGGGAATGGATCAATTCCGCTTTGGAGATGGGTCTGGAGGTCATGAAAAGATTGCTGATTTGCTGGATGTGGTGGGCTTGAATTACTCAGAAGACAATATTGATGGGATTCGCAAAAGACATCCCAAGTGGCGACTTTACGGGTCTGAAACCTCATCGGCTACCCGAACGCGTGATAGCTATGTTCGCCCAGATAAGGAATGGGTTGGGGATAATCGCCGCGTGCGGAATTTTGAACAGTCAGACTATGGCAATGATCGAGTTCCTTGGGGGAAGACAGCGACGACTTCTTGGATAGCAGATAGAAATCGTCTAGACTATGCAGGTCAGTTTATCTGGACAGGAGTGGACTATATTGGTGAGCCGACTCCTTGGCACAACCAAAATGACACGCCTGTCAAGAGTTCCTATTTTGGGCTTGTGGACACGGCAGGAATTCCAAAAAATGACTATTATCTCTATCAAAGTCAGTGGTTGGACATAGATCAGCATCCCATGGTTCATATCTTACCCCACTGGAATTGGGAAATCCACAAGAGTTATCAACAAGTTGTGGATAAGTATGGGGATATCCCTGTTCGAGTGTATTCAAATGCCTGTTCTGTAGAGCTATTTCTAAATGGAAAATCCCAAGGCAGAAAGACTTTTCAGGAGAAATGGACTTCAGATGGTAGAAAATACCAAGAGGGAGAAGGTTCTGATCAACTCTATCTTGAATGGCGTTTGGCTTATCAACTAGGAGAATTGCATGCTGTGGCCTATGACCGTCAAGGTCAGCTTGTGGCAGAAGATAGGGTGGTGACTGCAGGTAAGCCAGCCAAAATCGGGTTACATGCCGAGAAAACAAAACTGGAACCAGATGGGCAAGACCTCCTTTATCTCTATTTTGATGTATTGGACAAGGATGGAAATTGGGTGCCGACTGCTTCCAATCAGCTTCATTTTGAAATTGAAGGCCCTGCTCGTATTGTAGGTGTGGATAATGGTAGGCAGGCCAGTCGTGAACGTTACCAAGCCCAGAAAAATGGTCGGTTTAAGCGGAAAGCCTTTCATGGCAGAGGTGTCCTCTTAGTTCAGAGCTTGGAGCAGGTAGGTCAAGTGAGAGTAAAGGCCAGTGCCGGAGGGCTAGAGCCAGCAAGTTTTGATCTCTTAGTGGGAGAGGCTTTGGCTTGCCAGCCAGTGAAAAATCAGCGCTTATTTGAGATTCGAGTGGATAAGCAGGCAGGATTACAAGAAGGGAATTCCCCAGCCATTGGACTTTATCCACAAACTGTGGATAACCCTGTGAACAAGGTGGGGAATAGTGAAGTGATTTGGGAGACGAGTGGCAGTGCCCATGCCATTATCAAGCAGGGGATGCTTCATTGCTTGTCTGCAGGCGACTTGGCGATTCACGCCATTTATCAAGGGAAGACCTATCAAACTCATTTGCAGGTCGCAGAAAATACCTCACTAGGACAGGCACTTTCTGTACGACCACTTCGCTTGTATACAGCTAAGGGAACTTATCCACAGCTGCCATCTTCAGTTTTGGTGGACTATGAGTTCAGGGGTGCACAACGAGTCAAGGTTGTCTGGGAGGAAATTCCTAAAGAAGATATAGCAAGCTTTCATGAATTTACGGTATCTGGCCAGCTAGAGGGTTTGGATTTAAAGGCTTCTGCTCAGGTTTGTGTCCAAGGGATTTGCGCTATTGAGCCTGAAAGGGTTTGGACGCTTGTCAAGGAAGCCCCACACTTACCAGATCGAGTCAAGCTAGTCTTATCAGATGGCAGAAGAGATACGGCCAAGGTGACTTGGGCTGAACTTGATTCTCAAATCTATGCTCAGGTAGGAGAAAGTGTGCTCACAGGGCAGGTAGCGGGCTGTGAGTTGCCAGCAACAGTCACCATTCATGTGACAGATGCCAGTGTAGATGGCGAAGTTATTTCCAATCAGTGGACAGGGTCCGACTTGCCTCTGGTCTTTGCTTCTCACTCAGAGCCAAATCATCCAGCCTCTTACCTCAATGACAAGGTCATTGCTCGGAAAAAATCGACAGCCAATACTTGGATTACCAAGTCAGAGCAAGCCAGCGTGGGCATTCTTTTTGGAGATGCAGGGATTTTAAAACCGCGATTTGTGGATAACGTGACCTTGTATTATGTTGAAAATCAAGAATATGTGGCTGTTGAGCCGACCTTTATTGATTATTACATAGGGAATGAGCCTAGCTTGCCTCGGACTCCAAATCATTTGGACAAGGATTCTCTGCTCAAGCAAGAGGAGAATTGGCAACCTGTATCAGGCATCCGAAAAGTTTCAAGCGAAAAGGCTGAAGAGCTTCGTTTTGAATTTGATAAGGTGGAAACCTATGCCCTTCGTCTTCGATTTGAAGGCTTGGCAAGCCCTCTAGCGTTAACAGAATTGCAAGTACATGCCAAAAAAGTAAAGAAAAATGTAGATAGGAAGTAATATGGTAAGAGAAATAAAACCGCATGGCCCCTTGCCTAGTCAGACCCAGCTAGCTTATTTAGAGGATGAACTAGCAGCATTTATACATTTTGGGCCCAATACCTTTTATGACCAGGAATGGGGGACAGGTCAGGAGGATCCTGAACGCTTTAATCCGACAAGGTTAGATGCGCGTGAGTGGGTTCGCGTGCTCAAGGAAACGGGCTTCAAAAAGTTGATTTTGGTGGTCAAACACCACGATGGCTTTGTCCTTTATCCGACAGCTCACACAGATTATTCGGTCAAAGCCAGTCCTTGGAGGAATGAAGAGGGGGACTTGCTCCTTGAAGTTTCCCAAGCTGTCACAGAGTTTGATATGGATATGGGGGTCTACCTATCACCCTGGGATGCCCACAGCCCCCTCTATCATGTGGACCGAGAAGCGGACTATAATGCCTATTATCTGGCTCAGCTGAAGGAGATTTTATCAAATCCTGCCTATGGAAATGGAGGGAAATTTGCTGAGGTCTGGATGGATGGTGCCAGAGGAGAGGGCGCTCAAAAGGTCAATTATGAATTTGAAAAATGGTTTGAAACCATTCGTGAACTGCAGGGCGATTGCTTAATTTTTTCAACAGAAGGTGCTAGTATCCGCTGGATTGGCAATGAACGAGGGTATGCAGGTGATCCACTATGGCAAAAGGTGAATCCTGACAAACTAGGGACAGAAGCAGAGCTGGACTATCTTCAGCATGGAGATCCCTCGGGCACGATTTTTTCAATCGGAGAGGCAGATGTTTCCATCCGGCCAGGTTGGTTTTACCATGAGGACCAGGATCCTAAGTCTCTCGAGGAGTTGGTTGAAATCTACTTTCACTCGGTGGGGAGAGGAACCCCGCTCCTACTTAATATTCCGCCAAATCAAGATGGGCTCTTTGATGCAAAGGATATTGAACGACTTTATGAATTTGCGACCTATCGCAATGAGCTCTATAAAGAAGATTTGGCTCTGGGAGCTGAGGTATCTGGTCCAGCTCTTTCCGCAGACTTTGATTGTCGTCATCTGACAGATGGCCTTAAGACCAGCTCTTGGGCAAGCGATGCAGACTTGCCCATCCAGTTAGAACTCGACTTAGGATCACCTAAAACTTTTGATGTAATTGAGTTAAGAGAAGATTTGAAACTAGGGCAACGAATCGCTGCTTTTCATGTGCAAGTAGAGGTAGATGGTGTCTGGCAGGAATTTGGCATGGGCTTTACAGTTGGTCATAAGCGCCTCCTGCGAGGGTCGTTAGTAGAGGCACAGAAGGTGCGCGTGGTCATTACAGAGGCACAATCTATGCCTGTATTGACCAAGATTGCCCTCTATAAAACTCCTAGCTTATCAAAACAAGAAGTTGTTCAGGGACTAGCATTTGCAGAAAAAAGTCTAGCTGTAGCAAAGGGAGAGACTCTTCATTTTAAGGTTGAACGTAGCGAATGTAACACTCCTTTGGAGGCTAAGATTTCGATTCAACCGGGGACTGGTGTGCATGGTGTCGCCTATCAGGACGAGATTCAAGTCCTTGCGTTTCAAGCTGGGGAAAGCAAAAAAGATTTGACCATACCAACCCTGTATTTTGCTGCTGATAAGACCTTGGATTTCTATCTGAATCTGACTGTTGATGGACAGCTGATTGATCAAGCTCATATTTTAGTTGAAACGAGATAAAATATCTTCACAATTCATTTCCTTTCCGAATAAATAGATAGAACCATCGAATCTAACAAAATTAGATTTAAAACTATGGTATAATAAGAGGAGGAAATGGATGACTTTAAGACATCCGGGCATCAGCCCAACCAATGACTTGGTAGCTAAGAAAATTTTCAGCAATCCAGAAATCACTTGTCAATTTATCCGCGATATGCTGGACTTGACAGCAAAAAATGTAACCATTTTGGAGGGAAGCAATATTCACGTCTTGCCTTCTTTACCCTACTCGGCACAGGATTTCTATACCAGTATTGATGTCTTAGCTGAGTTGGACAATGGAACCCAAGTTATCATTGAGATTCAAGTGCATCATCAGAATTTTTTCATCAATCGCCTGTGGGCTTATCTGTGCAGTCAGGTCAATCAAAACCTAGAAAAAATTCGCCAACGAGAAGGTGATACACACCAGAGCTATAAACACATCGCACCAGTATACGCTATCGCAATTGTCGATAGTAATTACTTCTCAGATGACTTGGCTTTTCACAGTTTCAGCATGCGCGAGGATATGACAGGTGAGGTCTTAACTATCACAAATAACGGACAAGAAAATCATCTGGTTAAGATGGCGTTCTTGGAATTAAAAAAATACAGAGAAACCAGCAAAGACGAGGTTCGCAAGCCGTGGTTAGAGTTTTTCGGCAACAAACCCTTTACCCAACAACCTGAGCGAGCCATCAGCCAAGCAGACCAACTGCTAGACTACAAGAGCTGGTCCGAGGAGGACAGGAAAATGTTTAGTCAACTACGTATGCGTGAAGAACAAGCCTTGTTAGCACAGGACTATGCCTTGGAACAAGCGGAGGAGCGTGGTCGAGCTGAAGGTGGTTTCGCGATGTTAGCAAATCTAGTTCGTCAAGGTCTTCTGACACCTGAGATTGCCAGTCAGCAATTAGGCATGACTGTGGCTGAGTTTGAGGCATTGCTGTAAATAGGAACAGATGACATGTTGCCAAAATGAGGTAGCATGTTTTATTTTAGCTTTAGTTGTTAGTTGCAACAGGCAGACCAGCCAGAGAATGCTAATACTTTTAGGTCGTAATTAGGATGTGGAAGTCAGTCATATTTCTACGGTGAGGCGACTCTGGCGTGTTTAGCCTTTGAATTTTAAGAGAATAGTGCATATGAGAGATAGGGTCTGGTTCTGTTGGGCTCTGCTAGAAAGCTATCAGAGAATCTGAGCATTTAACTGACAGGTTCTATTTTTGGAAGAAAAAAAGCCAAAAACCTAAAAATCCTTGTATATTTATTTTACGAATATTTTGTTCAAAAAAACAAGAATAGTTCCTTTTAGGTATCAAAGTTATCTGCTTTTCAAAATAAAAAGAATTTATTCAAATTCATTTCCGAATTTTAGTTTTCAAGGAAATATAACAATATATAGAAAATTAAAGCATTTTCCTGATTTTAAAGTTAAAAAATTCATAATTTTGGTTATAAAAACGAACGAATTGTAAAAATTGTCTGAAAATGTTTTTTTTTAAGTAAATTTGATGAGCATTTAGTTTGCATATATATCACTTATCATGTACAATGAAGAAGTAAAGTATCACATGCAAAACCTCGTCCATGGCGAGGAATCTTTGCATGTAGATATGGACATAAAAAATATTTTTAAGGAGAACACAATAAGTGGAGAAGAAATCGCCTATGAGTCGTGTTGAACGCTCGCACCGTGAAAAAGTCACACGTTACTCAATCCGTAAATATAGTTTTGGAGCAGCCAGTGTAGCAGTTGCTGCCCTGTTCATGTTCTTGGGAAATGGAGCTGTATCAGCTAATGAGTTAAGCAAACAAGAGACATCTCTAGCAGCTCCAGGGCTAGCCTCTGAACATGAGGGACCACAAGAAGCAGAAAGTGCTTCGGTAGTAGCACCAGCTTCTGATGCCCAATCAACTCCAGCAGCACAACCAGTCGTAGAAGAACCAGCAAAACCAGCTGCACCAGAAGTAACAACTCCAGCTTTGGACAAAAAGCAACTTGAAAACTACATTTCAGAAGTTAAATCAAAACTTTCTGCAGGTACGTATGCTAATAAAACAGAGGAGAGCCTTGCTCTTTTGAATGGTGAATTGGCTTCTGCTGAGTCTGTACTCGCTTCTGCAACTAGTCAAGATGAATTGAACGTAGCTTACAGAAACCTTGTCACTACAGTAAGCTCAAAATTAAAAAACAAACCAAAAGATTCAAAAGACGCTCCGAAAGTAGATACTACTAACGGACAACCAACTGTAGGTAAAAAAGCAGAAAACACTGAGAAAAAATCAGAATCTAACGCAATCGAAAACACAGGTTTAAACGACCCACGTAACGATAAAGAGATTGATAAAGAGAATGCTTTCCGTACAGAAGCGACAGCTACAACTCATGCACCTACAACGGTAACTTCAGGGAATTTAAGTTATACTATAGAATTTTCTAATGATAAGACAAAAGAAGTCTATGCTTATAACGAAGAAGATACAGACATTGAGATTTCTGTAAATTCAACAACTGGTAAAAAACTAAAAGAAGTGACAGTTAAAAAAGGAAGTGGTCAGTATTTAGATGGAAGACCTATATCTTCGCCTATTAAACCAGTAGAAACAGATGGTTTCGGATGGTCGTACAGTTCAATTACAAGTCCAACAACAGGACCAGTAACAGTACGTGTAACAGGAAAACCAAATGAGACATTTAAAACAAATCCGAAAGTTGGATATACTAAACAAGAAAATCAAAATGCAGTATTAGGGGATAGATATTTACATATTGTTGATGAAGATGGAGACAAAATATCAGGTGGTACAAACTCATCTAATCCAGGTTACTTCAAAATGGTTGTTAAATCTCAAACATACAAATACAGCATCCAGCAACCAGAAAACAATGCGAATAAAATTGGTGTTTCAGATATTAACAACTTAACGGAAACTGATATTCAGAAAATTAAAGACCAAATCAAAATTGGATATTCTACAACTAGCCAAGATGCTAGACTAGAATCTAAAAAAGGTCAAGATTTAGATAATCAAGCTTCTGTAGTGAAAAGTATTGACGTAAATGGACAAACTATCACTGTAACCTATAACGATGATTCAACAGACACAGCTTCAATTTCTGATGTGGCACGTACCAATAACGCACCAACAGTCGAAATTCCATTCTCTGATGCTGCAACAAAGCAGGTTTATGTTTATGGAGGAGAAGAAAATTCATTTGATATTAAATTCAAAGATGACTCAGGTAAGATCAAGAGTGCTGCAGTAGTTCAAGGTGGGAATAATGCATTTAATAAAGTAGAAGGTGAAGAAAATAAAGTAGATGTTGAGTGGGGATACACTGCGAACTTTATTGATGCTGAAACAACAGCAACAGAAGATTCACCGGCAATTATTAGTTATTCAGGAATGCCTGGAGGTAAGCTAACAAATAAACAATTAGAAACAGCCAGAACTAAAGGTTTAGTGTTAGGTAAGCGATATGCAACAGCGGCTGACTTAGATAATGCAATAATTAAAAATACTGCTCGAGGTAATTCGTTCCAAACAGACCCAGGAGCATTTGAAGTTGTATTGAAACCACAAACTCAAAAGTATGACATCCAAACACCAGCAGAAGCTGATAAAGTAGCAGTGGATGACGCGTCAGATGTGAGTGAAGCAGAATTTAATAAAATCAAAGATAAGATTAAGATTGAATACTCTAAAAATAACATCGATGCTCGTCTAGCTGATAAAAAAGGTCAAGCTGTAGAAAATCAAGCAGACCGTATCACAAGCATTAAAAAAGTTGATAACAATGTAGTTGTAACCTATAAAGATGGTTCAACAGACACTAGACCATTGACTGATTTTGCACGTACGAACAATGCTCCAGAAGTAACAATCCCTTACTCTACAACTGCAAATGGTAAAAAAGATGTCTATATTTATGCTAATGAAGATATCAATATCGATATTAAATATACAGATGATTTAGGTAAGATTAAATCTGCAACAGTTAAAAAAGGTGGAAACAATGATTTAAGTGCAACTGCGAATCCTGCAGTTTTAGATAACGAATATGATATGACTTTAACGCCAATTACTGCAGAAACAGTAGCGACAGCTGAAAATCCTGCAATTGTGAAAATTGGTGGTAAGGTAACGAAAGAGACACCTAAACTTGACGCGGCTAAATTCCCTAAAGGTGATAATGATGAATATCGTCTAGTAACTCGTTATGCAACTGCAACTGACACAGATGGAAAAGAAATTCGTAATGTTGCTAAAGGTTCTTCATATGAAACTGACCCAGGTTCATTCAGTATTGTATTAAAATCTCAAACGAAAAAATATGACATTAGAGAGTTGGCTGATGCTGAGAAACCGGTGGTATCAAACATTGATAATATTCCAGCAGATGAGTTAGCTAATATTAAAGAAAATCTTCCATTAGAATACTCTAAGAAAAATGAAGATAAGAACTTAGAAGATAAAAAAGGAAAAGCAGTAGAAGCTGAAAATGCTAAGAAGGTTGTAAAAGATCTTGTTCAAGAGGGTACGAACTTAGTAGTAACTTATCAAGATGATTCTAAAGATACAATTCCTGTAGAGAAAGTTGTGAAATTAGATAAACAACCAGCTATTGATGCGGTTACTAACAAAGCGACAGAACAAATCGCAGCTATCAATGGTAACGATAAGTTAACACCAGCTGAAAAAGAAAAAGCTATTGCTGAAGTTAATAAAGATAAAGACGCAGCATTAGAAAAAATCGCTGATGCAACAAATGCAGCAGATATAACTGCAGGTAAAGATGAAGGTACTGGTGCTGTAGCGAAAGTAAATCCAATCGGTAAAGAAAAAGCTAAAGAAGAAATCGCTAAGACTTTGGAAGCTAAGAAGGATGCTATTGCGAACAATGATAGCTTAACACAAGCCGAGAAGGAAAAAGCTAAAAAAGATGCTGAAGACAAGGCAGCCGCCGCCCTTGCTGAAATCGAAAAACAACCAGCAACAGCAGAAACAGCAGCTGCGGCAACAGCAGCTCAAACTACTGTAAATGAAAAACAAGCTGAAGGAACCAAAGAAGTTGCTAAAATCAACCCAATCGGTAAACAAGCAGCATTAGACAAAATCGATGAAGCTTTAAAAGCTAAAGAAGCAGAAATGGATGCCCGCACTGACCTAACAGAGGAAGAAAAGGCAGAAGCGAAGGCAGAAGCTAAAAAACTTGCTGATGCTAAGAAAGCTGAAATTAAGGATAAAAATGATAATGCAGAAACGCCTGAAGCAGCTACACAAGAGCAAGGTAAAATCGATACAGCAGGCGATACTGGAAAAACACAGGTAGAGGGTGTTACTAAACCTGCTGCTAAAAAACCAGCAGCTAAAACAGCGGTAGAAACTACAGCCGC
Organism: Streptococcus sp. k-628; assembly: GCF_013277475.1. NCBI lineage: Bacteria > Bacillati > Bacillota > Bacilli > Lactobacillales > Streptococcaceae > Streptococcus > Streptococcus sp. k-628. The sequence goes on along the minus strand of NZ_VMMZ01000008.1, from coordinate 7,723 downwards.
TGCTAAAAAGCAAGAAATTGCTCAAGACGCAGCCTTGACTGAAGAAGCTAGAGCAAAACTTCAAGCTGAGGTAGATGCTGTTAAGAAAGCTTCGGAAGAGGCAATCGATGGTGCTAAGAAAAATGCCGATGTTGATAACGCTAAGAAATCAGCAGAAGCAGCGATTAAAGCCATCAACTCTGCTCGTTTACCAGCGAACAAGGTAATTGCTGAAAATCCAACAGCCTTAAATGAGGATGAACGGAAAAAACTAGAAGATGCTATTAAAGCAGTAAACCCTCCTGGAACGACGGTAGTTGTTAAGGATGATGGAAGTGCTGAAGTAACCTTACCAGGGAAGCAAGCACCTGAAACATTAAAACAAACAGACCTAACAAAAGATGTAAATGCTTTAGATACTGCAGGTGGTGGCAACAACATCAACCGTCCAACGGATAAAGTGATTGTTGGAAATCCTGAAAGTTTGACAGATGCAGATAAAGAAAACATCAAAAAAGCTGTTCGTGAAGTAAATCCTAATGCTGTTGTGACAATTGATGACAATGGTACAGTAACGGTTTCAACACCAGAAGGAAATACAGCAGGATTTACAGCCAAAGAATTGGTGCGTACTTTAGCTGATGCAGCAAATCCTGATTCAGGTAATGCAGGTGTTCGTAAGCCAGCAGATAAAAAAGTTGGACTAGCGACAGACCCGGCAGCACAAGCTGAAGTAACTGAAAAACTGAAAAAATTAAATGGTGGCGACGAAAAAGTTAAAGCTGTTAAATATGACGATGAAGGAAATGCAACAGTAGTTCTTAAAGACGGAACAATTGCGACAATTCCAGCAGGTGACTTATTCAAGACAGAAGAAGATGCTAAGAAAGCAAACGGTGGCGATGACATCAATAAACCGAATGCTCAAACAGTTGTAGAAGATATTGCAGCATTACAAGGTGAAGCAAATAAAGAAAAACTTGATAAAGTAAAAGCTGAAATTAAAGCAAAAGTTGAAGCTGTAAATCCAGGTGCAGTTGTAGTAGTTGACGACCAAGGAAACGCAGTTGTAACAACACCAGAAGGTAAAACAGCAGTTATTGACGCAGATGATTTAATTAAAAAACCTAATGAAACATCAACTGCCAAAGCTGGTAACAACATCAACACCCCAGCTGACAGAGTACGTGTTGATAACAGTAAGCAATTAACAGACCCTGAACTTGCTAGAATTAAAGCAGCAGTTGAAGCAGTGAACCCAGATGCTACAGTAGTAGTCGATGACCAAGGAAATGCGACTGTAACAACTAAAGATGGTAAAACTGCAACAATTCCAGTGGCAGATTTAGTCAAATCAGATGCGGATAAAGAGAATGTTAACGGTGGAAACCAAGTAAACACTCCAGCTGATAGAGTAGTGGTGGACAGTACAGATGCACCATTACCACAAGAAGTTACAGACGCTATTAAAGCTAAAATTCAAGCAGTAAATCCAGATGCAACAGTTGTTGTAGATGAAAAAGGAAATGCAACAGTAACAACGAAAGACGGAGCTGTGGCAACAATCCCAGCGAGCGATTTAGTAAAAGCTAAAGCTGACTTAGCTGACCCAGCGAAACAAGATGCTGTCAACAAACCAGCAGACAAAGTAGTAGTGGATCCAGCTTTAGTAGATGATCCAAATGCAGATTTAAGTGCCGCTAAAGATGCTATTAAAGCAGCTGTAGAAGCAGTAAATCCAGATTCTACTGTAGTAGTTGATGACAAAGGAAACGCAACAGTAACAACACCAGAAGGTAAAACTGTAGTGATTCCAAAAGCTGACTTAGTGAAGAAAGAAGCTGACAAAGAAACTGCTAAAGCAGGAAATAACATCAACAAACCAGTAGACAAAGTAGTTGCTGCTAAAGATGCCTTAACTCCTGAAAATATCGCAGCAATCAAGGCTAAAGTTCAAGCAGTAAACCCAGATGCAACAGTAGTAGTTGATGCAAAAGGAAATGCAACAGTAGTTACACCAGACGGTCAAACAGCAACAATTCCAGTAACTGACTTAGTGAAATCTCCAGAAGAAGCTAAAGATGAAAAAGCAGGAAACAACGTCAACAAACCAGCAGATAAAGTAGCAGCAACAAAAGCTGATTTAGCTGATGATGCGAAGAAAGCAGACGTTAAAGCTAAAATCAAAGCGGCTGTAGAAGCAGTGAACCCAGAAGGTTCAAAAGTATTCGTAGACGACCAAGGAAATGTGACTGTAACAACTCCAGATGGTAAAACAGCGACAATCCCTGTTGAAGATCTTATCAAAGATACAACTCAACCAAATGCAGGAAACAAAGTAAACACTCCAGCAACGAAAGTGGTTGTAACAGATCCTGCTAATATCAAGGCTGATGAAGATAAGATTAGAGCAGAAATTCTTAAAGTTAACCCAGGTGCAACAGTTGCATTTGACGACAAAGGAAACGCAACAGTAACAACGAAAGATGGAGCTGTAGCAACAATTCCAGCATCTGATTTAGCAAAAGATGCAGCTGACTTAACTAAGCCAGACAAGCAAGATGAAGTTAAGAAACCAGCAGATAAAACACTTGTTAAGAAAGCAGGTAAATTAACTCAAGCTGAAAAAGATGCAATCAAAGCAGAAATCGCTAAGGTAAATAGAGATCCGAAGACAACTATCGTAGTTGATGACGAAGGAAATGCAACAGTTACAACTCCAGAAGGAAAAACTGTAGTAATCGCCAAAGAAGACTTAGTGAAATCTCCACAAGAAGTTGATGGTGCAAAAGCAGGAAATAACATCAACAAGCCAGCGGATAAAGTAGCGGCAGCGGCGGCAGATTTAGTTGGACCGAATAAAGATGAAGTTAAAGCTAAAATCCAAAAAGTGGTTGAAGCAGTAAACCCAGGTGCGACTGTCTTTGTTGATGACCAAGGAAACGCAACAGTAACAACACCAGACGGTAAGACAGCAACAATCCCAGTTGAAGACTTATTGAAAGATCCAGCAGCTAAAGAAACTCCATCAGCAGGAAACAAAGTAAATACTCCAGCTGAAAGAACAGTAGTAGCAAATCCAGCTGAATTAACTGATGCTGAAAAAGCTAAGATTACTGCAGCAATTCAGGCGGTAAACCCTGAAGGAACTAAAGTTGTATTTGACGAAGCAGGAAACGCAACAGTAACAGTACCAAATCAAGACGGAACTACAGCTATAGCGACAATCCCTGTAAGTGATTTAGTGAAATCAAATGCTAAAGAAGACTTGGAAAATGCAGCGAAACAAGATGCGGTTAAGAAACCTATCGATCAAACAGTAGTTGCTGATAAAGATGCATTAACTGATGAAGACCGTAAAGCTATTAAAGCTAAAGTTGCAGAAGTTAACCCAGGAGCAACTGTAGTAGTTGATGATAAAGGAAACGCAACAGTAACAACACCAGACGGAAAAACAGCAGTAATTCCAGCGGATGATTTAGTGAAAACTGATGATGAAGTATTAAGCGATCCAAAAGCAGGTAACGTTATTAACAAACCAGCAGATCGAGTGTTTGTTAAAGATGGACAAATCACGGATGATGTTAAAGCGAAAATCGCTGCTAAAGTTCAACGTATAAATCCAGGTTCAACAGTATTCGTAGATGAAAATGGAAATGCGACAGTAACAACACCAGAAGGTAAAACTGCAACAATTCCAGTAGCTGATTTAACGAAGACTGACGCTGATAAAGAGAAAGTGAATGCAGGAAATAAAATCAATTCACCAGCAGACAGAGTCTTAGTCAAAGACAGAGATAAATTGACAGCGGAAGATATTCAAGAAATTGAGAAAAACATCTTAGAAGTTAACCCAGGAGCAACAGTAGTATTTGATGCAAAAGGAAATGCGACTGTTAAGAATGCAAATGGAGACATCGCAACAATCCCTGTAGAAGCCTTAGCGAAACCAAAAGCAGATCTATTAAAACCTGAGAAACAAGATTTAATTAAGAAACCTGTTGATAAGGTATTAGTAACAGATCCAGCTAACGTGGATAAAGAGGCTATTAAGAAAGCTGTTGAGGAAGTGAACCCAGGTTCAACGGTTGTTGTTGATGACAATGGAAATGCAACGATAACTACAGAAGATGGTAGAAGCTTTGTAATTCCAGCAAAAGATTTAGTGAAAACTGCAGAAGAAGCTAAAAATGCAAAAGCTGGAAATAACATTAACAAACCAGCTGATAAAGTAGTAGTAGCTGATCCAACTAAACCATTATCTCCAGAAGAGAAAAAAGCGATTGAAGCTAAGATTAAAGAAGTTAATCCAGATGCAAAAGCGATCTTCGTAGATGATAAAGGAAATGCAACGGTAACTATAGAAGATAAAGATGGTAATACGGAAACAGCAACAATTCCAGCGGCAGATTTAGTAACAAGTCAAGAAGAAGCTAAACAACCAAATGCAGGAAACAAAGTTAACACACCAGCTGACAAAGTAGTTGTAAGCGATCCAGATCATTTATCAGACCAAGATAAAGCTAAGATTACAGAAGCAATCAAAGCGGTAAATCCAGAAGCTAAGGTGGCGTTTGACGACAAAGGAAATGCAACGGTAACAACTAAAGATGGAGAAGTTGCAACAATTCCAGCGGCAGATTTAGTGAAAACTCCAGAAGAAGCAGCGAAACCAAATGCAGGAAACAATGTCAATACACCAGCAGATAAGACTGTAGTAGCAGATCCAAACTCATTAACTGATGATGAGAAAAAAGCAATCGCAGCTAAAGTAGCAGAAGTTAACCCTGGTGCAACTGTAGCAGTAGACGACAAAGGAAACGCAACAGTAACAGTGAATGGTAAGACAGCGGTCATTCCAGCGGCGGCATTAACTAAGACAGCAGATTCAGCTAAAGAACCAAACGCAGGTAACGACGTAGTTAAACCAGCTGACAAGACAGTTGTAGAAGATCCAGAATCATTAACAAAAGACGAGCAAGATGCAATCGCAGCTAAAGTTAAATCTGTGAATCCAGAAGCTAAAACTGTAGTTGTTGATGACCAAGGAAATGCAACAGTAACAACTAAAGATGGTAAGACCGTGGTTATCCCAGCGAAAGATTTAGTGAAAACAGCAGAAGAAGCCGCTAAGCCAAACGCAGGAAACGATGTCAACACACCAGCAGATAAGACAGTCTTGGATCCAAATGACTTAGAAGCATCTAAGAAAGCAATCGAAGACAAAGTTAAAGCTGTAAATCCAGGAGCAACTGTAGTAGTAGACGACCAAGGAAACGCAACAGTAACAACTAAAGATGGTAAAGTAGCAGTAATTCCAGCGAAAGATTTAACTAAGACAGCAGATTCAGCTAAAGAGCCAAACGCAGGAAACGACGTCGTTAAACCAGCCGATAAGACTGTAGTAGCAAATCCAGACTCATTAACACAAGATGAGAAAGATGCAATTGCAGCTAAAGTTAAAGCAGTAAATTCAGATGCGACTGTAGTAGTAGACGACCAAGGAAATGCAACAGTTACACCTAAAGATGGAAAACCAGTTGTCATTCCAGCATCAGACTTAACTAAGACAGCAGCAGACGCAGCTAAACCAAACGCAGGAAACGACATCGTTAAACCAGCAGATAAAACTGTAGTAGCAAATCCAGAATCGTTAACAAAAGATGAGAAAGATGCAATTGTTGCTAAAGTTAAAGCAGTAAATCCAGGTGCTGAAGTTGTAGTAGACGACCAAGGAAACGCAACAGTAACAGTAAATGGTAAGACAGCGGTCATTCCAGCGGCGGACTTAACTAAGTCGTCAGATGCAGAAAAAGCACCAAAAGCAGGAAATGACATTGTTAAACCAGCTTCTAAGACAAAAGTTGCAAATCCAGACTCATTAACAAAAGATGAGAAAGATGCAATTGCAGCTAAAGTAGCAGCCGTCAATCCAGGTTCAACTGTAGTCGTAGACGACCAAGGAAATGCGACAGTAACTCTTCCAAACGGTAAGACAGCAGTTATCCCAGCATCAGATTTAACAAAATCTGAAAAAGATGTGAACGATGGCAAAGCTAAAGACAATGCAGTTACACCAGCCTCTAAGACAAAAGTCGCGAACCCTGAGAAATTAACTGACGCTGAGAAGAAAGCAATCGAAGACAAAGTTAAAGCAGCAAATCCAGGCGCAACTGTAGTAGTTGACGATAAAGGAAATGCAACTGTAGTGAAAGATGGCAATGTTTCAGTTATCCCATCAACAGACTTAGTTAAAGTTGAAGATGATGCTACGAAACCAAATGGTGGTAACGATGCAAACACACCAGCAGCTAAGACTGTAGTAGCAGATCCAACTCAACTTACAGATGAAGAAAAAGCAGCTGTTAAGAAAGCTGTAGCAGCAGTAAACCCAGGATCAACTGTAGTAGTAGACGATAAAGGAAACGCAACAGTAACCAAAGGTGACGGAACAGTTCTTAACATCCCAGCTTCAGACTTAGTAATCCCAGCAGAAAAATTTGCTGACGAAGCTAAGACTGCTAAAGTGAAAACACCAGCTATCCGTACATTAGTTGGAGATAAAGAAAACTTAACAAAAGACGAAAAAGACGCTGTTAAGAAATCAATTGAAGCAGTCAACCCAGGCGCAACTGTAGTAGTAGACGATAAAGGAAACGCAACAGTAACAATGCCAGACGGTTCTACAGCAACAATTTCTAAAGAACAACTAGTGAAAGATAAAGAAGCTGTTTCTAAATCTAAACACGGTGGAGATAATCTTGATATCGACTTGAGTAAAGTAGAGGTAGCAGACCTTGCTAATATTACTCCAGAAGAAAAAGCGAAATTCCAATTCAAGGTTCTAGGTGCTATCACAAATGTAGAAGAATTCGATCTTGATGCTTACATTAAATCAACAGATAAAGATGGAAACACAGTTTACACATCTAAAGATTCTAAAGTGAAAATTACAATCGACAAAGATGGTAATGCAACAGTCGAAAAAGATGGTAAGAAAGAATTAGCTATTAACATTGATAAAGCTGGAAATGTAACAATCGTTACAAAAGAAGGCCAAGTATTAGCAATTCCAAGAGATGACGCATTCAAACAACGTCCATATGTACCATCAAATGGTGGAGGTAATAACGGAGCTGCTAACACTGACGCAAAAGTGGATAAAGCTAAGTTAGAAGGTGCTATCCATCAATTAGATGAATTGTTCATCCAAGAATCAGCTAAGCTTGATGCAGAAACTGCAAAAGAAGCGACTGACTTATTGGCAGACGCTAAGAAAGTATTTGCAGATCCGAAAGCAAGCCAAGATGAAGTGGATGCAATGGTGAAACGTATCGAAGACTTTATGGCGAAAGTTGCTCCAGCAACTGACCCTACAAGCCCAGCTAAGGATCAAGCTGCTCAAACACCAGCTGTAGCTCCAGCTACAACTCAAGCAGCAGCTAATGCTAGCCAAGAAGCAGCGGCAAATGCGCGTAAAGCAGCTAAAGAATTACCAAATACAGGTACAGCAGATTCTACTGTAGCTATGGTAGCAGCTGCCGCAAGTGCATTACTTGGTCTTGGTCTTGCAGGCCGTCGTCGTAAAGAAGACGAAGAAGCTTAATTGGTAGATTGTTTGATAATTATCAGATAATAAATCCGATTTTCAAAGCTTAAACTCTTCGAAAATCAAATTCAAACCGCGTTAGCTTCGCCTTGCCGTACTCAAGTACAGTCTACGGCTAGCTTCCTAGTTTGCTCT